>JALZFJ010000123.1 GCA_030867425.1 Actinomycetota bacterium
TGCCCTCGTGGCCCTGTACAAAATTCCCCAAACGGCGCCGAAAACGACGTGGTCGAGGATCGGCAGTAGCACCTTCGGGCTTTGCTGCTCCCACGGCGGGAGGTGGACCCCGCTAAGCGGCAGCCAGCTGGCCCACCCCGCTCCCCAGGCCAGAACCCCCAAAGCCGAACCTACGGTCGCCTCTTCCATCACCCCGCCCCGTTCCCGGCGCAAAAGACCCATGGCCGTCCCGGCCCCGACGCCGTAGGCTAGGTGCGCAGCCAGGGTCAGGACGCGCCGGGACTCGGGCGACCACCCGTCCAGCAGACCGAGCTCCTCCAGCCTCTCGACTACCTGCTCCGGGGCGGTAGTCCCCAACGCTCCAGAAGCTGCCAGAACCTTGCGAAACCCGGTCAGCACCAGCGTGCCCCCGAGCCCGCCGAGCGCTCCATAAAAGGCCCGTCGTGACGAACTCATAACCCACCTATTCCCCGATACCGGGTTCGTTATTACTCTTCTTGCAGAACCTCGAAGGCGCGTTCGAGCTGGTCATCTTCGGCGAAAATCTCCTCCTTCGAGAGGTTTTCCGTCTCGCCCGGGGTGCGCGGCTCCTGCTCCTCTTCCAGCACAGCCTCGACATCCGGCTCGATGCCGGAGCTCCGTATAAAATCTCCGTTCGGGGTCAGCCACTCGGCGATGCCCAAGAGAATGGCTGAACCATCGCTCAAGACCTGCTCCTCCAGCACGGTCCCGGTGCCGAAGGTCGTCTCGCCGACGATCTTCGCCCGGCCATTGTCCCTGAGGGCCCCAGCCAGGATCTCGGCGCTCGAGGCCGACCCCTTGTTTACCAAAACCACCAGGGGGTCGTTAAGAGGCTCGGTATCGTCGGGAACGAACCTCTCCTCCTCTTCACCGTCAGCGTCTCTCCTAATGTAGATTCCGCTCCCGGCCGGGAGGAACTGTGCAGCTATCTCCTCGGCCTGCCCCACCAGCCCTCCCCCGTTGTTCCGAAGGTCGAGCACGAAGCGTTCCGCTCCAGCCTCTCGGGCTTCGGAGATTGCGTCTCGGAGCTTCTCAGCGCTGTTCTCCGAGAACGACGTGAGCCTGAGGTGAGCCTCGTCCGTGCCGGGGACGAGGTTCCAGGTGGCGGCCGGCACCTCTACCTCGGCGCGCTCGACGGTGAACTCGCGCTCCTCCCCGTCCCGGAGCACAGTCAGCTGGACCTCGCTCCCCTTGGGACCCCGGACTCTCTCGGAGATTCCTTTGACGTCCTCCTCTTGCACGCTCTCGCCGTCAACCGCGACCAGAACGTCCCCGGGCTCGACGCCCGCTTCTTTAGCGGGCGAGCCGTCTATGGGGGATGAGACGACGACCTCGTCGTCCTTGTCCTCGAGTTGGACCCCGATGCCGACGTACGTGCTGGAGAGCCCCTCCCGGTTCTTCTCGATCTCCTCAGGGGTCAGGAAGCGCGTGTGCCCCTCGTCGTCCAAGGATTCGAGCATCCCTTCTATGGCGCCGTAGGTCTGCTCTTTGGGGTCCACGGCCTCTTTGTCGACGTAGTCCTCCCGGACCTCTCTCAGGGCTTCCGCGTACAAAGCCACGCTCTCTTCATCCTCCGCGGAGAGCCCCGCCGGGCTCTGGGAGCGTCCGTACAGGTACGCCGCCAGCACGAGCATGAGCACCGCGAGCAGGAGAACCACCCGCCACACCAGTGCGCGGCGGCGGTCTATCTTCGTTGCTGTGTCTTTCCACACGTGGTAATTTTACTAAGGCTTAGCAGTCAGGTATCAGCCGTCGGCTTTCAGCTTCTTCGGCCGTGCTCCTCGTTTATTGTGTAGGGGCGTCGCAGAATCTCCTGGAGGTTTCGCCCTTCTCTCGGGCGATCGCACGCGACGGTCCCGGCGCCTAATTCCTGATACTTAATCGCGACGGTCCTTGAGGTAATCCTCGTAAGAGGCGTAGGTGGTGCGCGGCGGACCTCCTCTGATGCGTCGGCGGGCTAGGAGAGCGGAGATGGCGGCGCCGGTGCCGAGCAGGGCGAGGACGGCGAAGACTAGGCCGCCGAGGAAGGGGATCAAGATAGCCGCCGCGACGAGGACGGCTCCTACCGTCGCGGCCAGGGCGTCGCCCGCCCGGTAGCGCCCGGTGGCGAACACGACCTTGCGTCCGAGGAAGTAGGCGACCACTAGAGCTCCGAAGAGCAAGAGCGCCAGGTAAGCGGGCCAGAGTAGGAGGAGCAACAAGAGACCGATGCCCGTTATGGCGAGCAAGATGGAGACGACGACGACCGCGGGCACGGAGCCCAAACCCAGAACTAGCGAGCGCCCAGGGGAACCTTCGAGGCTGCGGGCGGCGGCCCTCAAGGGACCCGGGGCGACGACGGCCAGGAGCACCGCGGCGGCGACGAGCCCTAAAGTCATGACGATCCACCCGATCGTGTCCGAGAATACCTCCGAGGATGAAACCTCGTCGAAGCTGGAAGCCATCCCAGCCCTCTCGGTGTCAGCCACAGCCTCTTGGTGACGGTAGAGGTTGCCGT
Source organism: Actinomycetota bacterium (assembly GCA_030867425.1). Taxonomy (GTDB): domain Bacteria; phylum Actinomycetota; class Rubrobacteria; order Rubrobacterales; family Rubrobacteraceae; genus Rubrobacter_F. The sequence goes on from JALZFJ010000123.1 coordinate 2,519, forward strand.
TACCTAAAGAGACCTCGCCGCCGACGTGTGCCCCGCCCTCGAGGTAAACGTCTCCATGCCCCACTTTCACGTCGCCGCCGATCGGCGCGTTTATGTGCACATCGCCGGAGCCCGCACGCACATCCCCTCCGACGGGACCCTCGATCCGGATGTCGCCGAAGCCGGAACTTACGTCTTCTTTGACCTCGCCCTCGACGAGCACGTCGCCCCAGCCTGTGGAGGCATCCTCGACGGTTTTACCCTTCTCCACGACCACGTCTCCCATGCCCCTCCTTTCGGAGGCGTAAGCAACGTTGGAAGCGGAGAGAGACGCTAGAGTGAGCGCGCAAATGAAAAGGAGGAATCTCGCGGGAATCCTCATACCTCTCGAGCCCGGCGTCCCCGGTTCAAGGAGACGACCGCGAGGGCTATGAGAACGTCCACAAGAGCCCCGAGGGCAAGCAAGAGGAGGATAGCGGTACCGGCGGCCGCCAGGACCGCGCGCACCACCTCGGCGGAGCCTACCACCAAGCCCCAACCCGCGCCCAAGACGTTCATCGCCAGGATGACAGGCTCCGTGCCGCCTAATTCCAAAGATACGAGCGCCGCGACGAGGAGCGAAAAGGCGAGCAAACCCCACAGGAGACGCACTCCCACAGCCCGAGTCGGCAGCGCCATCGCCACGCTCTTGTAAACGGACCGGGAGCATACCTTGGAGAAGTCGAGGGATACCAAAAAGGCGTTCAGATCGAGCTCGCGCTCGTGCAGTGCCCGGCATCCGGGGCAGTAGGTGAGGTGTTCACGCATCACTTGCTCCTGCTCGGGGCTCAAGCTCCCGTCAGCAAACTCAAAAACCTTCCCAGGGTCGCACTCACACCCGCCGGAGGTGCTCATCCGGCCTCGCCCTTCTCTTCGAGCCTCCCGGCGAGCATGTTCCGGGCGCGGAAGAGCCTGCTCTTGAGGGCCGGGACGGTTATGCCGAGGACCTCGGAGATCTCCGCGTACGTGAGGCCCTCCGCGTAACGCAACACCAGTGGGACGCTGTAGGTCTCGGGCAACGCCATCACGGCGTCCCTAACGCTACTCGCCCGGTCAGCCTGTACGGCGACCGCCTCGGGACCGCGCATCGAAGGCGCGTGTAGCTCGGGGTTGAACTCGACGGCGTCCCGGCGGCGCCTCAAGGTGTCGATGCCTAGGTTGTTGGCGATGGTCAGGAGCCATGTCTTAAAGCGGTACTCGGGGTTGAAGGTGGAGAGCCTGTCGTAGGCGCGCAGGAAGGTCTCCTGCACAAGGTCTTCGACGGCGACCTCGCTCCCGGCGTAGGGGTAGATCACGCGCCCCACCAACCGCTCGTAGCGCCTCACCAGCTCCTCGTAGGAGCGGACATCGCCCGCCCGGGTTCGCTCGACCAACTCGTTGTCCTCAAGGCGCGCGCGCGGGACGGAGAGACGCTTGACCCTCTCCCGCCAACTCCCTAGCGTCACCGGTGCCGAGTACTCCATACCTTTAGTTATACGCCGCCCCGCACGGAAAGTTTCGGGGCCTTTCAGAAACATCATACGCCGTACGCAAGACGCGGGATAGCGCAGTAGGCAGGGCGTTAGTAGAATCGTCTTAAATTCTGTTTACGCTCTCAGGCGGCGGTCTGGTGCCAGCGGAGCTCGATGCCCTGGCGCTTGGCGACGAAGAGCAGGTCGTCCCTGAGCTCGTCGATGTCCTTGTCGTAGAGGGTGAGCACGCAAAAACCGCAGTGCTTGTAAGCCCAGACGAACGGTGCCAGGTCCCCGACGACCCCCGCCGTAGTGCCCAAACCCCAAGCGTCCGAGAGCTCGACGCGCTGCCCCAAAAGATCCACCACGACGCGCCACCCCTCGTCGGTCGGCACCTCGAAGTAGCCCGGCAGTACCCCATCCGGCAGCATGCTGCTCCTCAGGTCCCGGGCGTAGGCCTTCTTGTGGGCCTCGGCCCCGGCGAGGTACTCGACGTCGTCCACGAGCTTTGGGGGCGCGGGAACGTAGTTCCGATGCTCCGTCACCTTTACGCCCTCCGGAGCGTAGAACCCGACAAAGGGGACCGGCGAGCGCCACAGGTGCTGTATCACCCCGAGCGCCACGTTGCGCCGTCCCCGAGTATCCCCTAGAGACTCGGCGTAACGGACGCCCGAGAGCTTCATGTGCTGCGGCTCCCACGGGTGCGGTTCCCCGGCCGTCTTGAGCCTGCGGCGACGCTTGCTTATACGCTTTGTCTCCTCCATGACCGGGCTATTCTACAACTTGCGACCGCCCGGTGCCCGAAGGGCAAACCGTAGGCACGAAAAGGGCAGGGACCGCCTTCGGTCCCCGCCCCTCGAAGCCGCGTGCTCCTCGCCTCCCGATTACTCGTTCTGGCTCAGGAAGAGCAGGTACAGGAACGTTATAACTGCGGTCAGCGCCGCCGCTATGTAGGTGAAGGCAGCCGCCGTCAAGACGCGCTTCGTACCGCCGGCCTCGCGGGCCGAGAGCATACCATAGCGAGTCAAGATGCCGTAGGCGCGGGTGGAGGCGTTAATCTCCACCGGCAGCGTCACCACGTGGAACGCCAGCACCGCCAGGAACAGGATAGCTGCGAGCTGGATAAAGAAGTTCCCCAGGCCGAAGAGGCCCGCGATGAACAGGTACACCCAGATCTGGCTGCTGAAGGCCACCACCGGGAAGATCCCCGCCCGAAGCTTCATCGGCACGTAGCCTACCGCGTCCTGGATGGCGTGCCCGCACTCGTGGGCCGCCACGCTCACCGCGGCTATGGAGTTCTTGTTGAAGTTGCCCTCGGAGAGTCTAACGACCTTGCTGCGCGGGTCGTAGTGGTCGGTGAGCTGACCGGCCACCGGCTCGACCCTGACGTTGGAGAGGTTGTTGCGGTCCAGAATCGTGCGCGCCACCTCCGCGCCGGTCATGCCGCTGTAGCTCATCTGTTTGGAGTACTTCTTGTACGAGCTTCTCACCCAGAGCGCCGCGGCTCCCGAGATAACCATCCCTACGATCATCAGAAGTATGTAGCCTAAATAACCGCCCAAAGGTCATTCCTCCTCGGAAAGGGCCTATTCATGTAACACCCATATTTTACTATATATACGGTAGAAGCCGCCGAAAGTTGCGCCCACCGGTTGTCACTCGTTACTTCTGAGGGCTATCAGGATCTGCAACACGTACCAGAACATCAGGGCGACAGAGGCGAACAGCGTCACCGAAGCCGCGACGTACTGGTCGGTGCGGTAGTGGTGGATGACGTTGGAGGTGTAGTAGAGGATCGCTACCGAGGCGAACCCGACCATGACCACCGAGAAGATCACGCCGAGCGTGAACCCGAAGATTATGCTCGCCGCGATCAGGCCCAGGGCCACGAACCCGCCTATGACGAGTATCCCGCGCAAGAACGAGAAGTCCGCCCTCGTCGTGAAGGCCACGAGCGTGAGCCCCGCGAAGAGCGTCCCGGTTATGATCGCCGCCGTCGGTATCAGGGTCGGATCGTTTACGAGGTAGACGGCGACGAACAGGAGGGGAACGAAGAGTACCGCCTGGGCCGCGACGTACAGCGCGAGGCCGGCGTACTGCACCCCGCGCGAGACCGGAGAACGCGCCATGCGGTCCGCTACCAGAGACACTACCATGAACAGCCCGAGCACCAAGAGCCAGTTGAACCCCTGCGTCATGAGCGTCGCGAGGCGCTCTACGCCAGGCAAACTGAGCAGCACGTACTCGAGGGCGAGGAAGACGAGCACGGCGAACGCCAGGTGAGCGTAGGTCCTGCGGATGAACCGGGCGCGTTCCTCCGGTAGCGCGCTCGCCACCGGGGCCGCGTAAGCACCGTACTCCAAAACCCTTTCTCCTTCCGATACCCGCCAGGAAGCGGCACGCTTTTACGATACGCACCGATTATACGACGCGGCCAGGGTCGCGGACGCTATGCGCGCAAGATAAGAGGGGCGGGATTGATCCCGCCCCTCTTTCGACAACTGCTATCCGTTTTGCCGCTACGACATCTGCTCTTGGGTCTGCTCCTGTATCGTATCCGCCACGCTCGGGTCGGCTAGGGTCGAGGTATCCCCCAGCTCTTCGCCCTGGGCTATGTTCTGCAGGAGCCGGCGCATGATCTTGCCCGAGTTGGTCTTGGGCAGGTCCTCCACGGCGAAAACCCTGTCGGGGCGGCTGATCTTGCCGGCCTTCTGGGCCACCGCGTCTATGAGCTCCTTTTCGTACTCCTCGCTGTACTCCTGGTCACCCTGCAAGATCACGAACGCTATAGGCGCCTGGCCCTTGTCCTCGTCGTCCCTGCCGATAACCGCCGCCTCGGCAACGCCCTCGTGACCGACGAGCGCGTTCTCTATCTCGACGGTAGAGAGCCTGTGCCCCGAAACGTTCAAGACGTCGTCGATGCGGCCGGTTATGGTATAGTAGCCATCATCGTCGCGCTTGGCGCCGTCCTCAACGTAGTAGATCTCGTCGGAGATCTCAGAGAAGTACTCATCCTTGTAGCGATCGGGGTCCTTGTACAGGGTCCTTAGCTGGGCAGGCCAGGGCTTGTTTATGGTCAGGGCACCGCTGCCGGCGCCCTCGATGAATTCCTCGTTCTCCTCGTCCCAGAGGCCCGGGAAGATGCCGGGAAACGGCTTGGTGGCGCTGCCGGGCTTGAGTTTGGTGATACCGGGCAGCGGGGCGATCATGGTAGCGCCCGTCTCCGTCTGCCACCAAGTATCGACTATCGGGCAGCGCTCCTTGCCTATGTTCTCGTAGTACCATACCCAGGCCTTCGGGTTGATCGGCTCGCCGACCGTCCCCAGGAGCCTCAGAGACGAAATGTCGTGCTTCTCTATGGGCTCGGTGCCGACCTTCATGAGGGCCCTTATAGAGGTGGGCGCCGTGTAGAGGTGTGTAATTTTCTGGTCCTCTATGATCTGCCACAAGCGGTCGTTCTCGGGGTAGCTCGGCGTACCCTCGAACTGCACGGTCGTGGCACCGCAAGAGAGCGGACCGTAGACGATGTAGGAGTGCCCGGTGACCCAGCCTATGTCTGCCGTACACCAGAAGATGTCGTCGTCCTTCATGTCCATGACCCACATCATGGTCGCCTTGAGCTGGGTCAGGTAGCCGCCGATATGGTGCTCGATGCCCTTGGGCTTTCCGGTCGAGCCGGAGGAGTACAGCACGTACAGCATGTCCTCGGCGTCGAGCTCCTCGGCGTCGCACTCGTCGCTCGCGTTCTCCATTAGCTCGTCCCAGTACTGGTCGCGCCCATCTTCCATCGGGACCTCATCGCCGGTACGCCTGACCACCACGACGTTCTCGACGGAAGTAGTGTCTTGCAAGGCCTCATCGGCGTTCTCCTTCAGCGGTGTCTTCTGACCTCCACGGGGCGGGGTATCGGCGGTGACCAGCACCTTAGCCTCGATGTCGTCGATGCGCTCGGCGAGCTGGCCCGGCTGGAAGGCGGAGAAGACCACAGAGTGCGGGGCGCCGATCCTCGCGCAGGCGAGCATAGCTATCGGGAGCTCCGGGACCATCGACAGGTAGATGGCAACCCCGTCGCCCTTCTGCACGCCCAAGTCCTTTAAGACGTTGGCAAACTTATTGACCTCGGCAAGGAGCTCGTTGTAGGTGTATGTCCTCTGGTCGCCGGGCTCGTCGCCTATCCAGATGAGCGCTTGCTTGTCCCCCCTGCCCTGCTCTATCTGGTAGTCCAGGCAGTTGTACGCGGCGTTGATCTTGCCGCCCTTGAACCACTGGACGAAGGGCGGGTCCCAGTCCAAAACCTGATCCCACTCCTTGAACCAGTGCAGCTCCTTGGCCCAGCTCTCCCAGAAACCCTCGAAGTCCTCAGCGGCCTTGTCCCAGACCTCGGGGTCCTGGCAATTGGCGTTCTTGGCGAACTCCTCAGGCGGGTCGTAGACGCGTTCCGCCAATTCCTCGCCACTCTGGCCGTTCTGCTCTTCGCTCATCAGGCTCCTTTCCCTATGCTTTTCTACTCCTCCGCAAGGTGCGCTATGTCTCCGAAGTCTTGTTCCCTTGCAGACTCGTACCTACCCGCGATTAGAGAGCCTAAAACCGCGCGTCGGCTTTCCTTACCGCGTTTTGGCCAGTTGGGGAACCACTCCTTCGTTCCCTTCACACCACCGAATTTAAATAGTGTAGCTCTCCCCGGTAGCATGGTCAACAAAGCCGTCGGCTGGTCCGCCAAAAGGGAGCGGCCAGGGCAGGCGCCCTCGCGGTGAAGGGGAGCCGCGTCGGCCTAGTCCACTCCCGCGAGCGCCGGTCGAGACGCTTCCGTAGCCTGGCGGGGTTGGGGCGGTTCCCCTAGACTATGTCGGATCGTGTAGGGCTCTAGTCGAGGAGGACGGATGGCGAGGCTTTTGGAGGGCAAGAAGGTGCTCGTAACCGGCGTTTTGGACCGGCGTTCCATAGCCTACTCCGCGGCACGCCTCGCAGTCGAGCAGGGGGCCGAGATCGCCCTCACGGGCTTTGGAAGGGCCAAGAGCCTTACCGAACGCACCGCCAAGCGCCTGGGAGACCCCGAGCCTCCCGTCCTCGAACTCGATGTCAACAAGCCAGAAGACATAAAGGTGGTGGCGGAAAACCTTGAGGAGCGCTGGGGCGAGGTGCACGGTATCGTGCACGCCATCGCCTTCGCCCCCGAAGACGCTTTGGGCGGCGGCTTCCTCACAACCGAATGGCCCTCCGTTGCAGAGGTCCTCCAGACCTCAGCCTACTCTTTAAAGGCTCTCACCGTGGGGCTCATGGATCTGATGAAGCCCGGCTCTTCGGTCGTCGGTCTCGACTTCGACGCCCGCTTCGCCTGGCCCGCATACGACTGGATGGGGGTAGCGAAAGCGGCTTTAGAATCCGCCTGCCGCTACCTTGCACGTGACTTGGGAGGCCGGGGCATCCGGGTCAACCTCGTCTCCGCAGGCCCCTTAAGGACTCTGGCCGCCAAGGGCATCCCGGGCTTCGAGGGCATCGAGGGCGAGTGGGAGCAGCAGGCTCCTCTGGGCTGGGACACCGGAGAACCCGAGCCGGTAGGCCGGGCGGTAGTCAGCCTCTTGAGCGACTGGTGGCCCGCCACGACAGGGGAGCTGATCCACGTTGACGGCGGATACCACGCGATGGGGGCCCCGATCAAGGACTAGCGGCGGGCGAGCGAAGCAAACTTGGTGTACTGCTCGAGCCAGGCCAGTTGCACCTTGCCGGTAGGTCCGTTGCGGTGCTTGCCAACGATGATCTCGGCGATGCCCTTGTCGTCGGAATCCGGGTTATAATATTCGTCTCGATACAAAAACATTACCATGTCTGCGTCTTGCTCGATGGCGCCCGAATCGCGAAGGTCCGAGAGGAGCGGACGCTTGTCGTGGCGTTGCTCGACGGCGCGGCTTAGCTGCGCTATCGCCAGGACTGGGACGTCGAGGTCACGGGCTAGGACCTTGAGGCCGCGGCTGATCTCGGCTATCTCCTGCTGGCGGTTCTCGGAGCGGGCACTTTGCCCGACCATGAGCTGCAGGTAGTCCACGACGACGAGCGAGAGGGGAGTCTCGTCCTGGGCACTCAGGCGTGAAGCCAGACGCCGGACCTTGGCCCGCATCTCCATGAGGGTCACGCCGGCGGTATCGTCGATCCAGATAGGAGCGCGGCTGACCTCGGCAATCCCGCGCACGAGCTTGGGCCAGTCCTCGGCCCTGACGTTGCCGCTCCTCAGGTCCTGCGTCCTTATACGTGTGATCTGGCTTATGAGACGCTGGACAAGCTGCTCCTTGCTCATCTCCAAGGAGAAGATCGCCACCGGTAAGCCTCTTGCTCCTGCTGCGTGCCAGATGGCGTTTAGGGCCATAGCCGTCTTCCCCATCGCGGGCCTTGCAGCGAGCACCACAAGATCGCTCTTATGGAAGCCGGTAGTCAAGCGATCCAGGTCCTCAAAGCCCGTCTCGACGCCCGTGACCTCGCCCTCGGCTTCGTAGAGGCGCTGTATCCTCTCCAAAGCGCCGGGCGCGAGCTCGGAGACGGGCGCCAGGTGCTCTTTTAGTTGCCGGTTGGAGACACTGTAGATTAGCTGCTCGGCGGCGTCGAGGGCCTGCGTTACGTCCTCGGGCTCGGCGAAGGCCTCTTGCTGGATGCGGCTTCCGGCGTCGATCACGGCTCTAAGAAGGGCTTTACCACGCACGATCTCCGCGTACCTGGCCGCGTTCGCCGCCGTGGGGACGCTTTCGACGAGCCTGAAGACGTACTGCCGCCCCCCAATGCGGTCGAACTCGCCGACGCTCCTTAACTCGTCCGAGAGTGTGAGCTGATCTATGGGCTCGCCCCTGGAGTACAGACGCATCATCGCCCCGTACAAGACCCGGTGCGTCTCTGAGTAGAAGTCTTCGGCAGCCAAGGACTCCCCGACCACCGAAACGGCGGCCTCGGAGACGAGCATCGCGCCTATCACCGCCCTTTCGGCGTCGAGATCGTGCGGCGGCACGCGTGCGACGCTAGCGTCGCTAGCCGCCCCCGAAGGCATTCCCCGTATCCTCCCCCTGCGCTCCACGCCAACAGCATGCAGCACAAAGGGCCTCATTACAAGACGGGACCCTTAAGGCTTTGGTTCAGGTTGTGGCTAAAGTTGCGCTTTAGCTACAGCTTGGGGACGACGATGACTTTGACGCTCGCCTCGATATCTCCGTGGACCTGGATGGGCACCTGGTGGGTACCGAGGGACTTGATCGGCTCTTCGAGCTTGACACGGCGCCGGTCGAGCCGGATGCTGCGGGCTCTCTCGATGGCGGAGACGATGTTCGCGGCGGTGACAGAGCCGAAGAGGCGTTCATCCTCGCCTGTGCGGGCTTCGATGGTTATGACGCTCTTGTTCAGCGTCTCGGCCACCTCGCTCGCCCGTTCGGCGATGCGCTGCTCGCGCTCCTCGGCCTCGGCCATCTCGCGGCGGGCCTCCTCGAGCCTCGAGGGCGTGGCGATCTCGGCGAGGCCGCGCGGGACGAGAAAGTTGCGGACGTAGCCCCGGCTCACGTCTACGATATCGCCCCGCTGGCCGATCTTCTCGACGTCCTGTTTGAGGATTACCTGCACGAGAACTCCCTATCGCCCGACCACGTACGGCAAGAGCGCCATCTCGCGGGCGCGCTTGATGGCTGTCGCCGCCTCGCGCTGGTGCTGGGGGCATAGTCCCGTGACCCTGCGCGCCCGGACCTTGCCACGATCGGAGGTGAACTTGCGGAGCATGTTGTAGTCCTTGTAGTCCACGTACGCTATATTCTCCTTGCAGAACATGCACGGCTTACTCTTGACCGGCCGCTCCCGACGCGACCCGGCCCTGCGTCTGGCCATAAAAGATCTCCTCTCTCAAAGACTAGCCCGAGACCTCGGCGGGCTCGGGGAGTGGCTTGTGGGCATACATCGGCGGGAGCTTGACGATCATGTGCCGCAAGACGTCGTCCGAGACGCGCAAGATGCGCTTGAGCTCGTTGAGCGTCCGCTTCCCGGCAGTGAACTCCATAACATAGTAAAAGCCGTCGGCGCGGTGGTCGATCTCGTACGCCAGCTTGCGCCGGCCCCAGTTGTTCATCTCGCTGACCTCGCCGCCCGTGCGCTCGATAATGGTGCGAAAACGCCCGATAGTGTTCTCGACCTGCTCCTCGTCGAGCTCGGGGATGACTATGAGCATGACTTCGTATGTGTCTATTGTTCGCCTCCTCCGGTCTGTCACGGCTTCCCGAAAGCAGATGGCCCCCGGGAAGCAGGAGCAATATCTAGTTGCGCCGCTAGTGTATCAACGCCAGCGGATTGTTACAAACTCAGCCACGCAACCGCGAGAGAACGCCTCCTGCCTCCTCCACCAGCTCCTGAACGATCTCGGCTGCGCCCTGACCGTTCTTGAGCATTCTGAGCCCTTGCCCGGCG
>JALZFJ010000065.1 GCA_030867425.1 Actinomycetota bacterium
TAATCCGGCTGGACGGCTCGATGCGCATGGCCGCCAGATAGAGGAAGCTACAGGGGGCGCGACGCAACGCCCACGGCGTCCGCGACGAGCAGGTGCCGGTCGGGGACCTGCCGCCAGCTGGCGTCACCGTCGAAGCGCTCGGAAGCGGCCACTACCGCGTTAGGGAAAGCTTCGCCGCCCTCGACGAAGTAAAGGGAATTGCCCGGTCCCTCCGTGGAGTACCGAACGAACACCATCGCTCTGCCGTCTGTCACCCCGATATTCAAGGCGGCGTGGACCCCAAGGTTCGTGCAGACAGTCGAGACGTACAGGATGGTCTCGGCTGTCGCCTCAGCCAGAGCGCCGGAATCGCCGGGACTGCCCTTAGTCTCTCGCAGGCGGTCGAGGAGGAGAGCGAAGATCGTCTCGGAGTCCGTCACGCCGAGGAGGCCAGAGTACGAAGCGTCGCTCAAAGAGTCGCGCAGGGGACGCATGGCCGTGGTGCGGAAGCCCTGGATCGCGCCGTTGTGGGCGAAGAGGTAGGGACCGGAGGCGAACGGGGGGACGCCGCTTTCTTCTACTGGGAGGCCCAGGGTAGCGCTCCGAACCGCAGCGAAGACGGTCGAGGAGCGCACTTTGGGCGCTATGCTGGCGAAGCTCCTGTCGGCCCAGATCGGGGCTACGGAGCGGTAGACGGCGGGCTCTTCGTCTACCTCCGGAGCATACCAGCCGGTACCGAAGCCGTCTGCGTTCACCACCCCGCTCATCATCTCCTTCGGCGCGTAGCTCTGGACGAGCAACGAATGCTCCGGCTCTAAGACGAGCGAAGAGAGTTGTATCTCCGTCTCGCCAAGGTACGCGATCATGCGGCACATTGCTAACCCTCAGCTTTCAACTTTTTGTTTTGCTGATGGCTGATAACTACTGCGCACAGCGAAAGCCGCAGAAGAGCTGGCGCCTTACGGGTAAATCCCAGTTGCGGAACGTGTTGCGCACTGCGGATGGACGGGTGGCCCAGGATCCGCCGCGCAAGACCTTGTAGTCGGGGCCGAAGAAGATCTCGGAATACTCTCTGTACGGGAAGGACTCGAAGCCCGGGTAGGCGTAGAAGTCGGAGGCAGTCCACTCCCAGACGTCCCCGATCATGCCTAAGACCCCGTACGCGCTCGCCCCCGCAGGATATGCCCCGACCTCCGCCGCTCGAAACGCTAGTTGGTCGAGGTTTGTCCTCTCGGGCGTGGGCGGTTCGTCGCCCCACGGATAAAGCCTCTTGGTGCCCGTCTCTGGGTCCCAGGAGGCCGCTTTCTCCCACTCTTCTTCTGTCGGGAGACGTTTACCGGCCCACCGGGCGTACGCGTCGGCCTCGTACCACGAGACGTGCACGACCGGGGCCGCGGGGTTCAAAGGCTCGTCGAAACCGAAGCGCTGCGTCCACCAGCTGTGCAGTTCGGGCTGGTACCAGTGCTTTGGCGCGGCTATGCCCTCCTCTTTGATGTATTCCCAACCCCTTTCTTCCCAGAGCTCCTTTTTCTCGTACCCTCCGGCCTCGACGAACTCCACGAAGGCCTCGTTGGTGACAGGGGTTTTGTCTATAAAGAAGTCGGGGAGGTTCACGACGTGCGCTTCGCGCTCGTTGTCCAGGGCCCATCCACGGTCTTTGGTGCCCATGACAAACTCACCGGCCGGGACAGGGACCATCTCCCCTTCGACCGAGCTGCTCGCTGGCAGTTCGATTTGTGGTTCGGGTTTGTAGCCTTCGCCTTTTTTGAGCTGGAGGGTTTGGAGCATGGTCTCGTTATGCTGAGCTTCGTGCTGGATGATCATGTTGTAGACGAAGCCGTCTTTGAGGAGTTCGTCGTCGCCGTCGAGGTCCGCGTCTTCAAGGGTTTCGAGGACCGCTTTGCGCACGGCGTCCAGGTAGAGGTCCGCGTCTTTGCGGTCGAGCAGCTTCAGGGACGGGCGCTCTTGGCGCGGGTGCAGCGAGGCGTCGTACATGTCGTAGAGCTCCCGCTTGGAGAGGATCTTGCCGTGCGCCTTTTGCAGGAGCCACAGCTCCTCGTAGTTCCCGACGTGGCCGTAGTCCCAGATCAGGGGGCTCATTACGGGATCGTGCTGCCTCACGAGGTCCTCTTCGGAGACCTCTTTGAGCAAGAAGCGCGTCCTCTTTCTCCCTTCCTTCAACCCCTCGACGATGGTGTCCTTGATCGCTTCGCGCTTTGTATCCATAGCGTAGATGGTAACGCATTCCCCACGACGGGGGCCGCCTGGGAAAGGGGCTCCCGATGACCTCCGTGTTGGTGTTACGCTGCCGGTGGTGGGTGAGGAGCCGGAAAGGTTTTGAACGATCGCGG
>JALZFJ010000071.1 GCA_030867425.1 Actinomycetota bacterium
GGGCAAAACCTCCTGCAGCTTCGGGCGTCTGATTAAGCTTGGCTGACGGCGGCGGCGACTGCTAGTGCCTCCTTGTTGGCTCGTACGTCGTGCACCCGGAAAAGCGTAGCCCCACGCTCGTAGGCGAGAACGCTCGTCGCCACCGTGCCGAAGAGGCGGTCCTTCGAAGAGTCGGAGCCCACGATCTTGCCTAGAAAGCTCTTGCGCGACGCACCGACGAGCACAGGGAAGCCCAGCTCGACTAGGGCGTCGAGCCTGTTCAAAAGCGCCAAGTTGTGTGCATACGTTTTGCCAAAGCCTATGCCAGGGTCCAGGATTATGTCGCCATGAGCGACCCCGGCCCGAGCGGCACGCTCGGCTCGCTCTGCCAGGAAGTCCCGAACCTCGCGCACCACGTCTTCGTAAAGCGGGTCTTTTTGCATGGTCTTCGGTTCACCCAGCATGTGCATGAGTATAATCGGGCAACCCCTCTCGGCGACCAAACCCACCATTCTTGGGTCGCTGAGGGCGGTAATGTCGTTGACGAGGTGGGCACCCGCGTCGAGGGCGGCCTCGGCGGTCGAGGCCCGGTAGGTATCGATCGAGACGATGGTTCTAGGGCGGGCCTCCACGATGCCTCGCACCACCGGCAGCACCCGGCGCAACTCCTCCTCCTCGCTCACTGGCTCCGAGCCCGGGCGGGTGGACTCACCGCCGACATCCACTATCCGCGCTCCCTCGTCGAGCATTGTCTCAGCCTGCACCACAGCTGCTTCGACGCCGAAGAACTCCCCGCCGTCGGAGAAAGAGTCCGGGGTGACGTTGAGGATGCCCATAAGGATAGGGTCGGGGCCCAAAACCAGACTCCCGACCCTCGCGTTTTCCCGAGCCGTGGGCCGACGGCCCATTCCCCTAGTCCAGGTAGTCGTTGTCCCGGCTGTGACCGTCGGGGTTCGGAACCGCGCTGTCGGCCGGCACCTTGTCCACGGCGTACTCCTCGACGAGACGTGCCAGGTGTTTGGCGTCCACAGTCTCGTACTCGATCAGGTCCTTCGAGAGCTTATCGAGCAGCGCTCGGTTGCGCACCAGGAGGTCCTCGGCGGTATCGTAGGACTCGTCGACGATCCTGCGGATCTCCTTGTCGATCTGAAAGGCAATCTCGTCCGAGTAGTCCGGCTGCGCGTTGAAGTCCCGGCCCATGAACACCTGCCCGTTGTTCTGGCCTAGGGCCAGGGGCCCAAGCTTCTCGCTCATGCCGAACTTCGTGACCATCTGCCTCGCGGTCTGGGTGACCCTTTCGAGGTCATTGGAGGCGCCGGTGGTGATCTCGTCGAAGATCACGCTCTCAGCAGCCCGACCGCCGAGCATCATTGCTAGCTGCGCCCTGAGTTGGCCGCGGCTCATCATGAACCTGTCCTCGGTAGGCAGGCTCATGGTGACACCCAAGGCCTGGCCCCGCGGAATTATGGTGATCTTGTGCACCGGGTCGGCTTCGGGCAACAAGGCACCTACTATGGCGTGCCCGGCCTCGTGGTAGGCCGTGATCTCCTTCTCCTTGTCCGAGATGAGCCTGGTCTTCCTCTCGGGGCCGGCGATAACCCGGTCTATGGCCTCCTCCATCTCGGACTGGTCTATCTGGTCTTTGTCGTGCCTGGCGGCGAGGAGCGCCGCCTCGTTGACGAGGTTCGCCAGGTCGGCGCCGGTGAAACCTGGCGTGCTGCGCGCCAGTGTCTCTATCGAGATATCGTTGCCCAAGGGCTTGCCGCGGGTGTGGACGCTCAAGATCTTCTCCCGCCCCGGCAGGTCGGGCCTGTCTACCACGATCTGCCGGTCGAAACGCCCGGGCCTCAAGAGAGCCGGGTCGAGGATGTCGGGGCGGTTGGTCGCGGCGATCATGATGATCCCGCCCTTGGCGTCGAAGCCGTCCATCTCGACGAGGAGCTGGTTCAGGGTCTGCTCGCGCTCGTCGTGGCCGCCCCCTAAGCCCGCCCCGCGCTGCCTGCCGACCGCGTCGATCTCGTCCATAAAGATGATGCACGGAGAGTTCTGTTTGGCCTGCTCGAAGAGGTCCCTGACGCGGCTGGCGCCGACGCCGACGAACATCTCCACGAAGTCCGAGCCCGAGATGGAGAAGAATGGGACGCCCGCCTCGCCGGCCACGGCCCGAGCCAGTAGCGTCTTGCCGGTCCCCGGAGGGCCTACCAGCAAGGCGCCCTTGGGTATCCTCGCGCCGAGCCTCTGGAACTTCTGCGGGGCCTCGAGGAACTCCTTGATCTCGGTGAGCTCCTGGACGGCCTCGTTGGCACCAGCGACGTCCGCGAAGGTAACCTT
>JALZFJ010000082.1 GCA_030867425.1 Actinomycetota bacterium
CAGGAAAATGGCGTCGTGCCCGCGTAATCGGTCGAGGCCGTCCTCGGCCATCATGCTGCCTGTCTTGAGGAAGTACTCGCACCCCCAGTTGAAGAACGTCCAATCGAACCCGAAGCCCCAGATCTCTCCAGCGCGCTCCAGGACCCGGATGGCTTCCGGAACCACCTCGTTTCCGATGCCGTCTCCGGGGACGACGGCGACGCGATGCTTCATGGTGCCTCCTCTACTCTAGGCAAACGTGCTTTCTCCGCTGTCTTGTGCGCACAGACCTCCACGGTGAATATTCCAGCTTATATCTTAGCCCTTTAAGACCCGCGCGAGTGCACCACCCCCAAGACCCGGGCAGGTAGCCGAAGCCCGACCTCCGGCTACAGAGACCTACCCGATTGTCCGACGTGCCACCCTACCTGATGCCGCGGCGGACGCTTCCCGCGGTGCCGTGCGGCTTGCGCTTGACCCACTCGACGAACCTCTCCACGTAGGGATGAGCCCTCAAGGCCTCGAGCGTGTTGTACTCGCGCTCTAGCTCCTTGTTATCGAGGACGGTGTGTATATGCTGGTGGCAGGGGGAGCAGAGGCCGACCGTGCGGTGGACCTCCCGCCGGTCGAATGTCTTCTTGTTGCGCTTGCTCTTGTGGCGCGTCCTGGGGACGAGGTGGTGCCGGGTCAGCCTCTGCACCGTGCGCCCACACAGCCCGCACGCCCCGCCTCCCGCGTCGCCATTCGTCTTTCTCACGGCCCTATCTTAGCGCCACCCCCACCAGCGGCGAGTGAGTGCGTTCTCCTCACGCGCCGAGCAAGGTCGCGACCGCTTTGGATCGGTCGGTGATGGCTCGTCTTGGTCGTGCGCCGGACGCTCGAACATGACTAACCGGATCTCCATGACCTCCCCGGAGAAGCGCGCCCCCCAAGCCGGACAGCCGCCCCATCCACCAGCATTACGCTGAGGCCACGCCGACTGAGATAAAGACGCATTCCTGTGCGTCCGAGCACGCCAAGCGCTCGCGTCCGTCCAGAGCATACCCCATCGTGTAGCGGTCCCACCTCGGCAGCAGGTCCACGTTCTCGCTACTTATCACTAGTAGGCAAAGTAGAGCAAGTCGGCCGAGGTATTTTTTGAGTATCCGGACGCGTGCATAATGGTGCCGTGAAGAGCCAGGAGGACCTTGTCCGGAAGATTACTGCCGAGGGCGTGCTCGATCCTCGCCTGCTCCGTGCCCTGCGCAAGGTACCGAGAGCAGGGTTTGTCCCGTCCGACCTCGTCGAATGGGCCTATCTGGACCGGCCGCTGCCGATCCCCCACGGTCAGGTGACGACCCAGCCCTCGCTCGTGGCGAGGATGATCGGAGCCCTCGCGCTTGAAGGCTCCGAGCGCGTCTTGGAGATCGGGGCCGGCTACGGCTTCCAGACGGCGCTGCTCGCCCACCTGTCCGGCTTCGTGTGGGGCGTGGAACGTTGGCCAGACATCGCAGATATCAGCAGGGAAAACCTCTCCCGCCACGGCCTCACGAACGTCGAGGTCGTCACGGGCGACGGAACCAAGGGGCTCCCCGAGCACGCCCCTTACGACGCCATCCTCGTCGCCGCGGCATTCCCTTCCGTTCCGCCGCCCCTCGCGGAGCAACTCGCCCCCGGTGGACGCCTCGTCCAGCCGATAGGCTCTGGCGGTGAGGAGGAAGTAGTCCTTTTCGAGAAGGTAAAGGAGGGCCTGAAGCGCCGCCACACCATCACTGGTGCCCGTTTTGTCAGGCTCCACGGCAAGCACGCGTTCCCGGGATGAGACCTTCGCGGACGCCGACCGACGGATCTGGCCTTACTTGTTAAGCTTTGGGGTAGAAGAGTTCGCTCCCTTGACATCAACTACACGCTCGCCATCGCCTACCGAATCCAGAACCTCAGGTGCGGGCATGTCTAGGTTTGGGCGCGGACGACGATTTCCAGAGGATCGGCTCCGGCTACTGGCTCGCCTAAAAACTCGGCGCGATCGCTGGATCGCGTCGAGGGCGGCAAACACTTCGTCCCTGAGGAACACCCCGAGCGGATGATAGCGGCCGTGAACGGATTACTGGAGCAGGCGCCAAATCGGTAGGCGAGCCGATCGACTCGCCCCTACTCATAGTAGTAGTCGAGGCCGGTGTGGGTTGTCCGGTCCTCGCCAATGATGGTCCACAGGTATTCTTAAGCCTCATCTGCTGGATGAAAAGGTAGTGCTCCGGGTAGAGCTCGGGCAAGGTCATAGGGCTCTTGAAGTAGAACGAGAGCCACCCCTGGATGCCCCCTATCCTCGCCCTCTGCGCCAGATCCAAGAAGAGCGCGAGGTCCAGGACTATGGGGGCCGCGAAGATCGAATCCCGCGCCAGGAAATTTATCTTTAGAATCAGCAAAAGATATAGCTAGAATAACGTAGGCCTCCACGCGGAAAGGAGCACGGCCATATAGTTCGTATAGCCCACATCTCGGACACGCACCTGGGGTACACCCGGTACGCGAAGCTCTGCCCACAGACCAACCGCAACCAGCGGGAGGTAGACGTGCAGGAGGCGTACCGGCGAGCGGTCGACGCCATCCTGGAGCGGGAGGTGGACATCGTGATTCACTCGGGCGATGTCTTCGACTCAGTGCGCCCGGCGACGCACGTGATCATCGGCTTCTTGAAGCAGACGGCCCGCGTCACCGCACAGGCGGGCCTCCCCTACCTTGTCGCCGCCGGCAACCACGAGACGCCACGCCTGCGCACGACGACGGCGGCGCTTGAATACGCGAACCTGGTCAACGCGATCTCCGCCCACGGCTTCGATCTGGACTACGAGTTGATTGAGGTCGGCGACGCGGGTGTTGGCGTGACGCTGGTCCCCCATGGGGCTGTCTTCGGGACCGGGGCTGTGACGCCGGAGCGGGGCGCAGACGTGAACGTGCTGGTGACGCATGGGATGGTGCCGGGGCTGGAGGCCAAGCAGCACGAGATGGGCGAGGCGAACTTGCAGCCGGGTATGATCGAGGGCGGCTTCGACTACGTCGCCCTCGGCCACTACCACAAGTTTCACGAGCACAAGCCGAACGCCTTCTACGCTGGCGCCACGGAGCGCTTCGGCTTCGGAGAGGTTGACTCGAAGCCGGGATTCGCTGTCGTCGAGTTTGACGGCGGGCTTAAGAGCGTGGAACACGTCGAGATAGACGCGCGACCAATGCTGGACCTGCCGAAGGTGAGCGCGCGCGACATGGACTCCTCTGAGCTTACCGAGGCCGTTCGGGAGCGAACTGAAGGCGTAGACTTCGACGGCGCGATCGTGCGCCTGCGCGCATACGACGTGCGGCGCGGGGTAGCCAGCGGCGTGGACCGCGCCCTCCTGCGCGGCCTGCAACGCCGCTGCCTGAACTTCAGCCTGGAGGTACACGCCGAGGAGCTGCCGGAGGAGCAGGATAACGGCCCTGTCTCGGCGGTCTTCGGGCCGCTGGAGGAGGAGTTCGCCGCGTTCGTGAAGACGCGGCGGGAGCGTGGCGAGTTGGAAGAGAAATTCGCCGCGGAGTTCCTGGAGAAGGGGCGTGGTTACCTCGCGCGGTCGGCTAGCGAGGAGGGCGCCGCGTGAACCTGGAGCGACTCTACATAGAGAACTACAAGCAGTTCCGGGAGCCGGTAGAGCTGCTACCGCCAGAAGGGGCTATCGGGGTGATCGGGAGGAACGGCTCGGGGAAGTCCACGCTCTTCGAGAGCATCTTGTGGGCGTTCTTCGGGTCGAGGGGCGGCGGACCGCGGTTCCAGAACGAGTTGATCCCCTGGAGCGGCGGCTCATCAAAGGACCCGACGGTCGTGGAGGTCACGCTCGCTATCGGGGGAGACTCCTACACCGTGCGGCGCGGGCTCAAGAACAACAGCACGACAGCGGAGGCGCAAAACTCATCGGGTAAGGCCATCGTCACCGGCACGACCGACGTTACGCGGTGGGTCGAGGAGCACCTGCTGCGGATGGACC
>JALZFJ010000241.1 GCA_030867425.1 Actinomycetota bacterium
AGTTGTTGCCGAAGTGCGGGTTGGGGATGGGTCCGTTGGCAAAGTCG
Source organism: Actinomycetota bacterium (assembly GCA_030867425.1). Lineage (GTDB taxonomy): Bacteria > Actinomycetota > Rubrobacteria > Rubrobacterales > Rubrobacteraceae > Rubrobacter_F. The sequence continues at coordinate 48 of JALZFJ010000241.1, forward strand.
GAGGCGATGCGGCCGATTACCCGCGCCTGCTCCGGTGTTAAGACCCCGCCCGGCACCTTCACGCGCATCATGAACGCGTCACCGCCCTGCTTCTGCGGGTAAATACCGACCCACTTGAGGCGCTCGACCTCCCCGGGGACGGCGTGCAGGGACTCGATGCCTTCCTTGGAGTAGGTGTCGAGAATCGCCTGGCGCACCTCGAGCGGGTGACGCTCGAGCTTTATCTGTTCTACCTTGTTTAGCTTCTGTTCTCTAAGAAACTGCACGCCTTACCACTCCGTCCACGAAATGCAACCCGCACTCAGTCTTGTCCATCATCGACCAGCGTCCAGCCCGAGCATTCTCCCCCGGAGACACCGGCCTGGTGCATGGCTCACATCCTATGCTGCGATAACCCATGCTAAGGAGCGGGTTGAGTGGCACCTCGTGCTCTTGTACATACTCCTCTATTCTTGCTTCATCCCAAGAGGCTAAAGGAGCAATCTTTGTTACCTTAAAACGCTCCTCCCACCTCACAACCGGTGTCCCAGCCCTCTGCGGTGTCTGATCCCGCCTTATACCGGTAACCCACGCTTCATAACCTTCTAATGCCCGCTCCTGAGGCTCCACCTTCCTTATCTGGCAGCAGATGTCAGGCTTGCAGCTATAAAGCTCCTCTCCATACAAAGCTACCTGCTCGGCTACCGTAAGGTTGGGGCGTATAACCTCAAGCGGCAAGGAGGCGTAGCGCTGCATAGCCTCCTCCCTAAAACGCACCGTCTCCTCGAAGAGAAAACCCGTATCCAGGGTAAAGACTCCAACCCTGGGAGCATCTTCAGCCTCCCTAACGATACGGTTTAGCATATCGAGCAGTACCATCCCCTCCGGGTTTCCGAAGGAGACAGAGAGCGTAAGCTTCTCTCCATATATCCCCAGCGCCCACTCCAGGATCCTCTCTGGTGCTACTCCCTCAAGGCGTTCCGCCTCCCGTGCAAGCTTCTCGGGGCCGGGAAACGCATGTGATCTCTCTAAGAAACGTTGCTCCAAACGCATAGCTTCAGGCATTAACTCTCCTTCCTAAGAAAGAGACAAAGACTTATCTAGTAACTCGAAAAAAGGGGTGAGGTCTAGCTGCGAACGCTACATCGAACGCCCACGCCATGAATTCGATGACCGCTCTTCGACGTGTATCCTTTTACGGCTCCCGAATCCATGCCCGAGATAGTAAGCAACGATATCGTCACAGTCAACGCTAAATACGACATTTTTTGTCGAGTTTGTAAAAATACCTCGAAAGTTCGCCCTGAGCCTAGCGGAAGAGATCTTTTTCAGGCTCCATGAGCAGGTCTTGGCCGGTGCCGGGTCCTTTTTTGTAGGGGTAGTTGCGAACTACGGCGAGGGGGATACCGGCCGTCTTGCCCATGACGAGCTCGGCGGCAGAGGCCAGCTCGTCGGCTACCGCAAGGACGCTCGCGATCAAGCGGTGGCCGTGAGGATCCTTCTCGCCCCTGTAGTCGGCCAATGGGTACATGTCGGCCACGCCGATGGCGACGTTGGTGATGCCTTGCCGCCACGTCCGCCCGAAGGAGTCGGAGATGATCACGGCAAGGTCCACCCCCGCCCTTGCGGAGAGGGAGTCGCGCAGGCGGCGGGCGGAGGTGTCAGGGTCCAAAGGGAGGAGGCAGACCATCTCGTCGCCGGGGACGTTCGAGACGTCGACGCCGGCGTTCGCGCAGACGAAGCCGTGGCGAGTCTCGGAGATGACGATGCCGCGGTCCATCTTCACGACGCGTTTGCTCTCGCGGAGTACGACCTCGATCTGGCGCGGGTCCTTGTCGTACCGAGCCGCAAAGCTCTTGGCGAGGACCGAAGGCTCGACGGTGGCCAGGTCCACGAGACGTCCTTCGGCCTTGCTCACGACCTTGTGCGTCACCACCACCACGTCGCCTTCCTCGAGCAGCTCGTCTCCCGCGGCCCGTGCGATGAGATCCGCAAGGTCGTCGCCCGGTCGGACCTCGGGGATGCCGCCTACGGGCAACACCTGCAACTCCTCCGGAGGTTTGTGGGCCTTCGAGTCGGCCTCCACACGGGCGCTTTGAGTCGAGTCGGCCTCCGCACGAGCGCTTTGAGGCTTGTCGCCGAACCGTGTCAGATCCTCTACGGTGTCGAGGTCGAAGGCGAGGCGGGTCCCCTCGCACACCTTGGTCGAGAGTCCCCGCTCTCGGGCCGCGTTCAGGTGGGCCTCGAAACTGTTCGGGCCGAACGCGAACGGCAAAGCATCCGCTGGACGCAACAGCAGGGCGTTCGTACCGGTACGCCCGGCATCCGGCGAGACCACCGCGAGCGGCCCTTCCACCCTTTCCGCCGCCTCCAGGACCATCCCAACGTCCGGCGCCTTCAAGAGCGGCAGGTCGGCCGGGAATACGAGCAGGGACGACGCCCCCCTTTCGACCACCCAGTGC
>JALZFJ010000176.1 GCA_030867425.1 Actinomycetota bacterium
GGCTTCTTCTTGTTGCCCATAAACTGCAGCTTCTCGTAGAAGAAGTGGGCTGTCTTCTTCAGGGGGCCGGGCTTCTCCACGTCACCCCACCCTGAAGGCACCTCCCCGCCGTAGAGCTCGTCCCAGCGGACCTCCCGATTGACCTTGTGGTTGGTCACGGCCCTGAGACGTCGGATCCCGAAACCCAAAGTACGCGAGGCGTTGCCGGAGACGAAAGTGCCCGGCGGGGCCTCGTAGAACGGGACGAACTTGTCCGGGAAGCCGGGCATGGTGCACCCGATGCAGGGCCCGCCGACCGCCATGCAGCCCCCTTTGTTATCGTGCGCGCCGCGAGAGACGATGTTGCAGTTCACCACCGGCCCCCAGCAGCCGATCTCGACCAGGCACTCCTTGTCGCCGAACTCTTCGGCGAAGACCCCCTCCTCGTAGTAACCGGCGCGCGTGCAGCCGCGGTGGACGGTCTCTTCGAAAAGCCAGGCCGGACGCCCGAGCTCATCGAACTCCGGCAGCGGGCCCATGCCCTGCAAGAACATCAGGATCGCCGCCACGGTCTCGTTGAAGTTATCCCCTAGAGGAGCGCAACCGGGAACGTTGATGACCGGCAGCCCCAAAGCGCTCCGGTAGTCCTTACCGAGGAAGTCCATAACGCTCATAGCCCCGGTCGGGTTCCCCGCCGCCGACGGGATACCGCCCCAGGTGGCGCAGGTGCCGATCGCGAGGATCGCCGCCGCCCCCGGCGCCATCTGTGCCAGCCGATCGGCGGTCGGCATGGGCATCTCCGCCTCGTACTGCCCATCGCCATTCTCCTCCTCGCTAGATAGGCTTGATAAGCCCATAGCCGAGAAGTAGCCGTTGGTCTCGTGAGCGATGCGCTCGTCAGCGATCGAGCCCTCATAGATGCACACGTAAGGAGCGTCCAACTCGCCTTTAGCCGCCAGTTCGTAGGCGTGGGTAAAGTCCTCCCCCACCTCCATCGAGAGCACCGGATGGTGCAGGATGACCTTTGGCAGTCCTGGGATAACCCCGTTCAGCAAGTCCTCTACCTTGGGGTTGGTGGCCCCGGTCACGGAGATGCTGCACCCGTCGCAGCTCATCCCCGCCAGCCAGAAGGCGTGCACTACCTTGACCGGACCCTCCGGAGCCCTGTTCTGTCGGGCCTCCGGCTCTAGGACGCGCTCCGAGGCATCATCCACGACACCTGGAGTGCGCGGCGCTTGAATCGTCACGACTGATCTCCTTCCCCGTTGCCCCCGCCCGAAGAACCATTGCTCTTCTCTGCCACCTCTCGCTCCAGCAGGTCGGCTATCCGTTCGATGGCGCCCACGGCCTCCGCTTCGGGCTCGTAGTCGATCAAGGCCCGGCCCTCCCTGTCCGCCTCCTGTACCGCCTCGTCGAACGGTACGATCCCGCCGATCTCTATCCCTCGGTCCTCACAGTAGGAGCGGAGAATCTCCTCGTCCCTCGGGCTGCGCACCTTGTTTGCTACGGCCCAGATGTGCTCGATCCCGAGCTCCCGGGCGAGCGGTGCTATGCGCCCAACGGTCTCCAAGGACCGGTAGTAGGGCTCGGTCACTATCAGCATCGCCTCCACATGCCGAATAGTGGCCCGGCTCATGTGCTCTATTGAGGCCTCCATATCCGTAATGGTCACCTCTTCGTTGGTACCACCCGTAGCCAGCTCACCGAGCAGGCTGCGCACTCGAGCGTGCGACGCGCACAGTCACCCGGCTCCGGCGTGGTCAACCCCCGTCATAACCATCAGGTTCACCCCGTCCGGGCCCGCCGACCCGTACTCGTCGGCGACCTCCTCCGCCGGCTGGGTCAGGACCAAGGACCGGCTCTCCCCCTCTTCCTTGATTTCCGCGATCTCCTTCGGAACCCGAACCAGCTCCCCGAGCTCCTCCTGACTCATCCCCAAAGCAACCCCGAGGTTCGGGTTGGGGTCCCCGTCTATCGCCGTCACCCGATGCCCCCGCCGCGCCAGAACCCGCGACAGGGTCGCCGAAATAGTGGTCTTCCCCGAACCGCCCTTGCCCGCTACAGCTACCTTCAAACCCTTACTCTCCTTTTCCCTCTACTCCTACACGGCTTTGCTGGGTACCGGCTCGCAGCACCTGCACCGACATCTCTCATGTTCCCTGACTCCCTGCACCCACCGGTCGTTCTCCCGGAGTACCCGTAAGTCGGGCGGTGCTACACCCTCGATCGCAGCCGTAACGCATCCACAGAACTCCCCTTCCCCGCGCTCGGCACAGCGGCACGCACCCTTATCCTCGGCCGTCGCCGCCCGCTCCCGATACTCAAGAAGGCTCTCCCGGAAGGTCCGCAGCTCCTCCAACCTCCGCTCGGTCTCCTTCAGCTTCTGCTCCAAAAGCCCATCCAGGTGCCGGAGAACCCCGCCAGGTAGCCCCTCTTCGGCGACCTCAACCAGCTCCCGGATCTGCTCCAGCGTCAACCCCATCAGCTTTGCCCGCCGGATGAACTCTATCTGCTCCAGCTCGCGCCAACCGTAGAGCCGGTATCCGGAATCTGTCCGTTCCGCCGGCGAAATTAGCCCTATATCCTCGTAATAACGCAGCGTCTTGGCCGGCACGTCCACCAACCGGGCCACCTCACCTATCTTTAGAAGCGTTTCGGTCATGGAGAGCTCCTTTCCACAAGGTAACGTGCATTGTAAACCTTCCAGTCACTGGAAGGTACAGGTAAGACCAAAGTGGCTTAGATTTTATCCTGCCTCTTGCCTACGGCACTCTTGCTCCTATACATTTAATACTACTGCCACTTGGCTGGAAGGTTCGGATAAGCAGTAACGAGAAAGGAGCAGGCTATGGTAGACCAGAAAAGAGAAGAAAGAACTCGGGTAGCACCCGAAACGGTCGAGGACATAGTGCGCTTTCACGGCCATATGTGCCCGGGGCTGGCGATGGGCATCCGGGCAGCCGAAGTTGCGCTGCGCGAGGTGGGGCCCCACTCCTCAGACGAGGAGGTCGTAGCGCTAACAGAGACGAACATGTGCGCGGTGGACGCGATCCAGTACCTCACCGGCTGCACGTTCGGCAAGGGGAACTTGATCCACCTGGACTACGGCAAGAACGCCTACACCTTCATCCGGCGCTCGGACGACAAGGCGATCCG
>JALZFJ010000194.1 GCA_030867425.1 Actinomycetota bacterium
TGGCGCACGGACGCGGGGATGCTCTACTACCGTCAGGACCTCCTGGAGGAGAACGGCTTCAACAATCCTCCGACTACCTGGGACGAGCTTAAGCAGATGGCTAGGACGGTGCAGCAACGCTCCGGCACGCGCTACGGCTTCATCTTCCAGGGAGCGGACTACGAGGGCGGGGTGACGAACGCCTTAGAGTATATCTGGAGCGCGGGCGGGGACGTCATAGATCCGAACAACCCCGATAGGGTGCTCATAGACAGCCCAGAGGCTGTAGAGGGTCTCTCTATAGAGCGGAGCACGATCGATGACGGTGTGGCGCCCGAGTCGGTTGCCACCTTCAAAGAGCAGGAGGTGCAGTCTACTTTCTTGAACGGGGATGCGGTCTTTGCGCGCCAATGGCCGTTCATGTACGGGTTGATCTCCAACCCGGACGAATCGAGTCTTACAACTGATCAGGTAGGTGTGGCGCCCCTGCCGGTAGCTGGCAGTGGCGATACGAGCGTTAGCTGCCTGGGCGGATGGAACTGGTGCATAAACAGCTTCTCTGCCAACCAGGACGCTGCCTACGAGTTCATCAAGTTTGCGACCTCCGCGGAGCAACAGAGGAACGGGGCGCTCGAGGGCGCTTTCTTGCCGACCCTGCAAGAGCTCTATGACGACCAGGAACTCTCGAACCAGGTACCGGTAGTTCCTTTGGCCAGGCAGGCGGCCGAGAATACAAGGCCGCGGCCGGTCTCACCGTACTATCAGGACATGTCGTTAAGGATGGCCGAGCAGTTCAACGCCTCCCTGAGCGACGAGAAGTCACCCGAGAGTGCGACGCAGGATTTGCAGGAGGAGCTGACGGAGATAGTCGAGCAGGGTTCGAGGTAAGCCGGAGCAGGTCGTCGGGGGCGGGGAGGGGATCGCCCCCCGAAGGAAGAGAGGTGATGCGTGGCAACAGCGCCTACTAGCGAGAAGAAGGAGCGGGGCTGGTTAAGGGAGGAGTTCGGGAACCCGGAGCGGCGTATTGCCTACTACATGATCCTGCCCGCGCTCTTGATTATCCTGATCGTGGCGTTCTACCCGGTAGCTCAGGCCCTGTACCTGAGCTTGACGAACTCCAACATCAACGGCGCTGGTCCCTTCGTCGGGCTCCGCAACTACGTCCTGATGTTCCAGAACAGCGAGTTCCAGGAGGGCTTGAAAAATACCGTCATCTTCACAGCGGTGAGCGTGTTCTTCGAGTTCGTGCTCGGCCTCGCCATTGCTTTGGCTATAAACCGGGCGTTCAGGGGCCGAGGGTTGGTGAGGGCGGCGGTGCTCGTGCCCTGGGCGTTCCCCACTGTCATCTCGGCGGTCATGTGGCGGCTGATGTTCCAGGATCAGGTCGGGATCATCCAATACGTGGCGAGCGCGCTCAACCTCATCAGCCAACCGATACTCTCGGATAAGACGCTGCTCCTGATCGGGGCCATCATCGTGGACACCTGGAAGACTACGCCGTTCATGGCGCTCCTCCTCCTGGCGGGACTCCAGGTGATCCCGGGAGAGGTTTACGAGGCCGCGAGGGTAGACGGGGCGAGCGTCATCCAGCGCTTCTTCAGGATAACCCTGCCGCTGCTAAAGCCCACCATCCTGGTCGCCGTCTTGTTCCGCACGCTCGACTCTTACCGAGTCTTCGACTTGTTCTGGGCGATGAGCAACCGGGAGCTTGAGTCTTTGAGCACGTTCGTGTACAAGGGGGTTAGGATCAGCCAGCTCAACTTCCCCTTGGGGAACGCAGCGTCGGTCTTCATCTTCGTCTCGGCGTTCCTGCTCGCGCTCTTCTTCATCAAGGCGTTGGGCATGCAGACCTCGACGGAGGAGGGTAGGTAATGGCAGCAGCAAGCGCTTCCGGGAGCCCCGCCAGGGGCAACCTCAACGCGATCCTCTTCTACGTGTTCCTTGTGGGGTTCGTGCTGGTGAGCTTGTTTCCTTTGCTCTGGGTCTTCAAGATGAGCATCATCACCAAGGCCGAGCTCTTCGCCGCGCCGCCGACCATACTGCCGAATACGCCTACCGGTTCCTCCTACGCCACGATCTTCGGGGATTCGAGCTTCCAGAGGGCGCTCATAAACAGCACCATAATCGCTGGGACTGCGACCGTAATCTGTCTGTTCTTCGGCTCCATCGCGGCCTACGCTATAGCGAGACTCCGCTTCCGTTTCAAGAGCTCGGTGATGACGCTGATACTTGCCATCAGTTTCTTCCCGGCGGTGGCGATCATCGCCCCCTTGTTCATCCAGTTCCGGCAGGTCGGCATCATAGACACCTACCTGGCCGCTATCGTCCCGGACGTGGTATTCGCTTTGCCGGTGACGGTCTGGCTCTTGGTCGCCTTCTTCAAGGAGCTGCCGTTCGACCTTGAGGAGGCAGCCAAGGTAGACGGGGCGACCACTATCCAGGCCTTCAGGATGGTGATAGTGCCGCTCGCGGCGCCCGGCGTCTTTACCACGGCGATCCTCACCTTCATCCACTCTTGGAACGAGTTCCTGTTTGCCAACACTTTCCTCTTCGACGACAGGACCCAACCGGTGACGGTCGTGATCCCGAACTTCGCCACTGTCTACACGGTGGACTACGGTGCGCAGGCCGCGGCGGCGGTGGTGGTGACGGTGCCGCTGGTGATACTCGTCCTGATCTTCCAACGCCGCATAGTCTCTGGGCTCACCGCCGGGGCCGTCAAGGGCTAAAGAGTTTCCGGCTCTCTTTGACCGGGCTAGAAAGGGCGTAAGCCTCCTGAGCACGAAAGCGAAGGAGGAGTTCTGGGTACGGGACCTGAGCCCGGGTGTGAACCTGCGCTCGACCTTCCTAGCTACCGACACTACCGTGCGTACCGACAGCCGCGGGACGCCCTACCTATCCTTGAAGCTCGGGGACAAGACCGGCTCGGTGGACGCCCGGATGTGGCGGCTCCCCAAGGAGCTCTTGGGTGGCCTCGAGGGCCCCGAGTATGTCCACGTCGAGGGCAACGTTCACGAGTATCGCGGTATGCTCCAGGTGAAGGTGGACCGGATGAAGGTCCTCTCCAAAGACGAGGTCGAAGAAGAAGACTATCTGCCAGCGACCGAGGGTGATCGCAGGGCTCTGACCGCCGAGCTGATGGAGGCCGGACGAGGGTTCGAGAACGAGTACCTGAGAGAGCTTTTCGAGCGCATGGTCGCCGACGAGGAGCTCTGGAACGCGTTCTGCGCGGCGCCGGCGGCGAAGGCGATGCACCACGCTCGTGTCGGCGGGCTGCTGGAACACTCCGTCCACTGTTTGAGGGTAGCGCGGGCGCTCGCGGAGATCTACCCGGTAAACGAGGACCTGCTCTTCTTCGGAGCGATCTTCCACGACATTGGCAAGACCGAGGAGCTCTCCTGGGAGGGCGGTGGCTTCGCCTACACTACCGAGGGACGCCTCCAGGGCCACGTCGTCTTGGGCGACCGCATCGTCTCCGCCCACGCTGCCCGGATCCCCGGCTTCCCCGAGAACCTGGCCATTCAGCTCTCGCACATCATGCTCTCGCACCAGGGAGAGAGGGAGTACGGCTCCCCCGAGCAACCAAAGACCCTCGAAGCCTTGCTGATCAACCTCCTGGACAACCTCGACGCCCGGGCTGCCATGTTCCTCGAGTCCACCCGCTACGTCTCTCCCGGCGGCTGGAGCCACCACGAAAACCCCCTGCGTCGCACCCTCTACGTCCCGGACGAGCCGCTGAAGGAGCATGGGATGCACCGCCAGGAAGGGGACGCTACCGGATAAGAACGACCGCTGATCGCCGATCCCGGCCAAGCAGCATCTGCCCAAATATTATCGCTTGGTACGAGCGAAACTTGGATACTCTAGGAGAACTGTCGAAAGCCTCTCGAGGAGACGCTGAGCCAGGAATCCTCGGAGGTACTACCGCTTGCGCTTCGGGCGCCGGTCCTCGTCTTCGTCGTCGAGCACCAGCTCGCTCTTGAACTCGTCCACCGAGCGGCGGGCCTCGTTGACGAAGCGGCCCAGGTCGCGAGCCATCTGTGGGAGCTTGTTGGGGCCGAAGATCACCAAAAACAGCAACCCAATAATGATCAACTCTTCCCCACCTATACCGAACACGCTGGGAATATAACCCGGCGACCCGCCACTTACAACGTGTTCACGGTCCGTCGACTGTTCGACCGAACGTATATACTCTTTTTCGTGAGAGGATCTGGCGTAAATCCGGTTTCGGAGAGCTTCGTGGGAGTAGAGCCTTGATCTCTTGGGGTGTAGCCCGAACCATCGCCGTGGCGCTCGCCTCACGGACGGAGCACGCGCCCGACGGGGCCAAACCCTTCGACTACTCGGCGGCGGTTGAAGGGGCTTTGGCGCCGCTTACTGAGTTCACGGGAATCGCTTTGCCGGCTGTCGAAGGACGTCCGGTGCGGGTCGCGAACCGGGCCGAGTGGATAGACTTCAACATCGAAGGCTTCGGAGCGATTTTAGAGCCGATCCTGAAGCGTGCCGCAGCAAGCGCGAACGACCTGACGTGGGCCTTCGGGGCAGCGACGCTCACGGCCCAAGTGGGGCTGCTCTTGGGTTTCCTCTCCTCTCGCGTCTTAGGCCAGTATGATACTGGTCCCCTTGTCGCCGGCAAGAAGGGGTCTTCGAAAAGACCCGGGGAGCCCGGCGAGATCTTCTTCCTCGACGGCAATATAATCTCGGCGGCGGGCAGGATCGGGGTGCCTTTAGATGGGCTGCGGCTCTGGATCGTCTTGCACGAGACCACCCACGTCCTGCAGTTCGAGGGACATCCCTGGCTGCGCGACCACCTGAGCAGCCTCATCGAGGGCTTCACAGGCCCACTCGCCACGAGGCTCGGAGCGCGCGAGACCTTACGTCGCATCGCCGAGAACTTGAGGACCGGCGGCCGTTCGTTGGAGCTGGTCATGACCAAGGGGCAGCGCGACGCCTTCGACGAGATGCAGGCCACTATGAGCGTCATAGAAGGCTATTCCGATTACGTCATGCATCAAGTCGGGCGACGTATTGTCCCCAGCTACGATCGCCTCAAGGAGCGTATGTCGAGGAGCCGGATGCACCGGCCTCCCTTAGAGACCGCCGTCTTGCGCATAACCGGCCTCGACATGAAGCTCGAGCAATACCGCCAAGGTGAGAAATTCGCCGACGACGTGGCGCAAAGAGCGGGCATGGAGGGCCTCAACCGCGTCTGGGAGAAGGCTGAGAACATGCCTACGCTAGAAGAGATACGAGATCCCGGCCTCTGGATGGACCGGGTGGAGACCACCTGAAGATGTCCGGTCCGGAGCGCGAGAGATTCCGCTCCCTAGGCTACGAGTTTGCCCGCGAAGAAGAGGCCCATAACCATGCCGCCGAGCTGGATCGGCGCTTCGCGAGTGAAGAGCTCCTCAGCTTGCGCATCTACCGCATCCGGTGGAACGGCAATTACCTCGTCGAGGCTACCTTCGCGCAAAGCACCTCCGAACAACGCATGGACGATGCTCGCGCCCTCCTCGGCGAGTCTGGCGTAGCCGTTCACCCGGACGATCTCTCGGACTACAAGCGCGCTACCGAGGCGGGCCCCGAAGGGCTGCCGAACTGGTTGAGGCGATTTTTCGGCAGATGATAGGTGGGGCAGGCCTCGTAGGGGCATGCGAGGAGTAAAGCTGGCGGGTCAGTCGATACGCTGCTCGAGGCGCATGATCTGCTCTCTCAGTTCTTCAATCTCGTGCTCGAGATACTTCTCCCGCCCGCGGATGCGGGTGTAGCCGGATTCGAGGGCGAGGCCGAGGTTGTCAGCTGCCCGGACCAAGGTCTTTCCGACGAAGTGAGCTGCGCCGCCCAAGCCGCCAACTGTGGATCTGCCGGCGGAACGAACCGTGGGCGTCGCGGCGAAGAAGCCGACGGCGAAGCCGCTCGTCGCTCCGAGGACCGCCCCGAAAAGAAACTTGGTCGAACCTTCGCCCACTACTAATAGCTCCTTCAGGCGCACGTGGTGTGACTCCGAGCCAGTGTAGCACAGGGGTTCGGCGAGGCGTCTTTGTCCGACAGCCTACGGGTTATACTTATGAAACATGCTCGGAACGGAGAAGAGGGAGCTCTTGAGGAGCCTGCCGGCAGTAGACGCCGTGCTGCGAATGCCCGCGGCAAAAACCCTCGTCTCACGCCACGGCACGAAGGCCACGACCGCTACCGTCAGGGAGGTTCTCGAAAGGGCGCGGGGGGAGATCCTGGCCGGCAAAGAGCCAGACAGCTCTGAAGAAGCCGTGCTCGTCATGGCTGAGAAGATCCTCTCCGGGCGAGGCCTCAGGCGCGTGGTAAACGCTACCGGCGTTATCCTCCACACCAACCTGGGCCGTTCCGTGCTCTCAGAACGGGCGGTAGAAGCGGCGATCACAGCGGCGACTTCTTACTCGAACCTAGAGTATGACCTCAACGCCGGAGATCGGGGCTCACGATACGATCATGCAGTGCCGCTCCTCAAAGAGCTTACCGGCGCCGAGGACGCCTTTGTCGTCAACAACTGCGCGGCGGCGACCCTGCTCGCCCTCTCGGCGGTGGTGGCCGAGGCTTCGGACGCACCCGGCGAGCCGGAGGTGATCGTCTCGCGCGGCCAGCTCATAGAGATCGGGGGCGGCTTCCGTATCCCAGAGGTGCTCGCGCTCTCGGGGGTGCAACTGCGGGAGGTTGGCACCACGAACCGCACCCGCCTCTCCGACTACGATCGGGCGATAAACGAGGATACCCGCGCGATATTGTGGGTCCACTCGAGTAACTTCGATATACAAGGCTTCACCGAATCGGCCGGCGTCGCGGAGCTTGTGTCTTTGGGGTTGCCGGTCGTGGCCGATGTGGGGAGCGGGGCATTGCTGCCGATAAGCGACGAGCCAAAGGTAGAGTCGACGGTCCGGGACGGGGCGGCGCTAACGCTCTTCTCGGGGGACAAGCTCCTCGGGGGACCGCAGGCTGGCATAGCCATCGGGGAGACTCGCCTGATAGGGGCGATGCGCCGCCACCCTCTGGCCCGCGCCCTGCGCGCCGACAAGGTCTGCCTCGCCGCCCTTGAAGCTACGCTAACCGCTTACCTGGAAGGAACGGCCTGCGAAGAGCTGCCGACCCTCAAGATGCTTCACGCCCCGGCTGAGGAGATGAAGGAGAAAGCCGACCTTCTAGCAAAAGAAATTGCCCTAACTGCCCCAAGCCTCGCGGTTGACGTGGCGCCCTCGGTTGCCCGAAGCGGCGGCGGAACGCTGCCCCTGCACGAGATACCGTCCTACGCCGTGCGCCTCGTGGACGAGACCGAGGACGCCGACGCCGTTGCCGAGAAGCTGCGCTCGGCAGACCCGCCGGTTGTTGGCCGCGTGGGCGAAAGGAGGATTTGGCTCGACGTGAGGACACTCCTGGACGGCGACGAAGAGACAATACTCCAAGCGGTGAGTACCTACCTTGGATGACGCTCCGATAGCGCTAACCATCGGGACCGCCGGGCACGTGGACCACGGCAAGACCACGCTCGTACGCTACATGACGGGAACAGATACCGACCGCCTCGAAGAGGAGCATCGGCGTGGCATCTCCATCGTGCCGGGCTACGCGGAGCTTACGCTGCCCAGCGGCCGTCGGGCGAGCCTGGTGGACGTGCCGGGCCACGAGCGATTCGTGAAGAACATGGTTGCAGGCGCGACCGGGGTCGACGCCTTCCTGCTCGTCGTGGCCGCCGACGATGGGGTTATGCCCCAAACACGGGAGCACCTCGACGTCCTGCGCGTCTTGGGGGTCTGTCACGGGGTCGTGGCGCTCACCAAGACGGACGCTGTGGACGAGGAGACGGTGGAGCTCGCCGAGCTCGACGCGGCCGAGCTCCTCGAGTCGGTCAATTTCGATGCACCGATCCTCCGGGTCAGCGGGACGACAGGCGAGGGGGTGGACGAGCTCCTCCTGGCACTTGATGAGCTGTCTGGTGCTTCCCGGGATGGGCGGTCGGGGTCTTTGGCGCGGCTGCCGGTGGACCGGGCGTTCGTATTGAAGGGGATAGGGCTCGTGGCGACGGGGACGTTGTGGTCGGGCGAGATCCGACCTGGCGACACGCTCTACACAACTGTCGGCCATCGCCCCCGCGTGCGCGGCATCCAGAATCACGGCCGCCCCGCCGAGGTCGCCCTCGCCGGGGCGCGTACTGCCCTGGACCTCGTCGGCATAGGAGCCGACGAGCTAGAACCGGGGGACGTCCTGCTCTCTAGGCCCGCTCCGGCGGCCCGCGCTTTGGATGCGCGAGTCCAGCTATTGGAGAGTGCCTACCCGGTTAAGCACGGAATTCGCCTCAGGCTCTACCACGGGACGCGGGCTACCAACGCCAGGGTTCGCCTTCTCGACCGTAAGGAGCTCGTCCCCGGGGAGAGCGCCCTTGCCCGGCTCGTGCTGCAGGAAGAGCTCGTCGTGCTGCCGGGGGACCGCTTTGTGCTGCGCTCGTCGAGCCCGCAGGCCACCATCGGTGGAGGAATGGTTCTGGACCCTGCCCCAACCGGCCGCAGGCCCGAACCAGGTTGGTTAGAAGCGTTAGAGAGCGGGGATTGGACCGGCGTCGTTCCGCTCGCCCTGGCGCGTGCCCCAAAGAAGGGCATGACCGACGAGGAACTCTCCCTCGTCGTCCCCGCTACACTCGTCGAGATCTCGGCCGCCGCGAGGGGCGCACCGGGCGTTGCGCAACTCAGCGGCTTCTACGTCCTGGCCGAAGAGGTGGAGGTGGCGCGGAGGCGGCTTCTCAAAGCCCTAAAGAGGCGCGCGGAGGAGCGGCCCGAGAGCCCTGAGCTCTCCGTGGCCGAGGCCCGAACCGCCACGGGGCTCCACGCGCGCCTCGCGGACGCTCTGCTCGCGGCGTTAGCCGAAGGGGAAGAGCCGCAGGTTCGGGTAGTTGAGACCGGCATAAGCCTGCCGGATGCCGACGAAGTGCCGCCGGGGATAGAGAAGGAAGCCGGAGAGCTGCTGGAGAATTTGCGGCGAGCCGGGCCGGAGCCGCCCGCGATGGAGCTGACCGCGGCCGCCCGCCTGCTCCTCAAGCGTGGCCGGACCGTGCGGCTCGACGCCAGGCTCTTCGCGGCCGCAGTCACGGCGGAGGCGGTCTTGGAGGAGATAAAGACCGCGTGTCGGGAAGAGGGTGAGATAACCCTTGCCGATTTCCGCGATCGCCTCGGGACGAGCCGCAAGTATGCTCAGGTCTGGCTCGAGTACTCCGACGAGATAGGCGTCACCCGCCGTGTAGGCGACACCCGCGTCCTCACCCGCCGCTACCGATAGGCGGTGTATTAAAATCGGCGCAGCGAATGACCTTTGGAATGTGTGGGCCTGGTGGCCCGGCCGGTCTTCAAAACCGGTTTGCGGGCGCGATGCGTCCGTGGCGGTTCGATTCCCCCACATTCCGCTGTTCTTAATGTTCTTATATATCGGTCCTCAGTGTCGCGGGGAGCGGAAGTCGGCGGACGGAATAACACGAGCAGCTTGGCTACTTTCCGCGCTGTCGGCGTCCACCGATCAAATCCTGATGTCTGGTGGCCGATACCTGATAGCTCAAACCGGAGGTTCGAAAAATGATGGAGTTTTCGCACCTGGACCATGAGGGAGCGGCGCGGATGGTGGACGTCGGGCAGAAGGCGGTGGTCCGGCGAACCGCCACCGCCGCGGGGCGCGTGCACATGTCTCCGGAAACCGTGGGACTGCTCCGCCAAAAGGCGCTGCCTAAGGGTGACGCGCTGAACACCGCCCGAATAGCCGGCGTCATAGCCGCCAAACGGACCCCGGAACTCATCCCCTTGTGCCATGGGTTGAACCTCACCGCTGTGGACCTGGAGTTCGTGGTCAAGGACGAGGAGGTCGAGATCGTCGCGGTGGCCTGCGCCAGCGACCGCACCGGCGTCGAGATGGAGGCCCTGACCGCCGTGAGCGCCGCGGCTCTGACACTGTACGACATGTGCAAGGCCGTGGACAAAGAGATGACGATCGGGGACATAAAGCTCCTCGAAAAAACCAAAGAAGAGCCCCCAGCGTGAAGGGTTACACGACGCAGGAGGACCGCATATGCAACACTCTGTTCAGAGATCGTCAGAAGGGCCAATTGTGCTAGACTTCCGGCTCGATCCGCATAGGTTTTAGGAGAGAAGATCGAGAACGAAGGCACCGTTCTTTACCCTATATTCCTCGACCTCGAAGGCAGGCTTTGCGTGATCGTTGGTGGCGGCGAGGTCGCGAACCGGAAGGCGAGGAAACTTTTGCAGGCGAGGGCCGACATCGTGGTGGTCTCGCCCAACGTGAAGCCGGAGCTCGAAAGCGCGGCCGCCGAGGTGCGCCAGAGACCATACAGGGAGGGCGACCTCGAAGGGGCCTTCCTCGTGTTCGCGGCGACGGACCGGCGGGAAGTGAACGCGGCAGTGGCCAGGGAAGCACGCGCGAGGGGCATCCTTGCAAACGTGGCGGACGAGCCCTCCGAGGGAGACTTCGCTCTGCCTTCCACTCTTAGACGCGGACAGCTGCAGGTTGCGGTCTCGACCGGCGGGGCTTCGCCCACTTTAGCGCGCATGATCCGCCGGGAGTTGGAGGAAGCTTTCGGATTCGAGTGGGCGGGCGTCGTTGAGGAGCTCCATAAGGCACGGCGCGATGGACAAAAGTCCGAGGACGAGCTGAGGGAGGTGGTCGAGGAGTGCTTATCACGGTTGCGGGGATGAGCCACCGCTCGGCGCCCGTGGAGGTGCGGGAGAAGGTCGCCTTCTCGCCGTGCGCGTCCCGCTCTTTCCTGCGGAGGCTCAAGGAGGGCGGTGCGGCGGCCGAGGCCGTCCTCATCTCCACCTGCAACCGCACAGAGCTCTACGCGGTGGTCGAGGACGAGGGTGCTGGAGGGCGGTTGTTCGAGGCTCTAGCAGCCGAGAAGGGCCTCAGTCGCAGCTTCCTGGAGCGGCACTCGTACTGGCTGACCGACGACGAGGCCGTGCGGCACCTGTACCGCGTGGCCTCTTCCCTCGATTCGATGGTTGTGGGGGAGGGTCAGATCCTGGGCCAGGTTCGCGAGGCTTACCGGGCGGCGACCGAGGAGCATTGCACGGGACCAATCCTGAACCGGCTCTTCCACACTTCACTTAGGATCGGCAAGAAGGTACGTTCGGAGACAGGGCTCGGGGACAGCTCCCTTTCGGTGCCCCGCGTGGCGGTGAAGTTGGCTGAAGAGGTCTTCGGGACGCTTGAAGGACGGAGGGCTCTGGTCCTTGGGGCAGGCGAGATGAGTGAACTCGTCGTGAAGCACCTTAAGCTCAGCGGGGTTAGGGAGTTCAAGGTGGCCAACCGCACCGCCGGGCGGGCCGCAGCGTTGGCCGAGAGGGTGGGAGGCGTCGCGGTGGGCTTCGACGACCTTCCGGAGGAGCTCCCGAAGGTCGACGTGGTGGTGAGCTCGACAGGGTCTGGGGAGTGGGTCGTGGGGAGCGGGCTCGTCTCGGGAGCCCTCTCATGCAAGGAGGGGCCGCTGTTCTTCATAGATATCGCGGTGCCCAGGGACGTTGACCCCGTGGTGCAGAACCTGGGTAGGGTCTACGTGTACGACGTGGACGACTTGCAGGTGGTCGTGGACCGCAACTCGGACGACCGGTCCGCGGCCGCTGCGGCAGGAGAGGCCATGGTGGTGCCCGCCGTTTTAGAGTTCATGAGCTGGCTCTCGACGCTGCACGTCGTACCCTTGATCAGGGAGCTAAGGGACGGCGCCGAGCGCATCCGGCGCCACGAGGTGGCCCGTGCTCTCAAAGGCCTGGACCTCTCCCCCGAGGAGGCCGAGGCCGTCGAAAAAATGAGCCACGCGCTCGTCAACAAGCTGCTTCACGGCCCGATCCAGGAGCTCAAAACCCTCTCCGAGGCGGGCACTCCCCTTGAGAGCGACAAGGTCCGGCGCCAAATACTGACCCTCTCCAGCTCCCTGGAGTTGCGCCGCAAGGACCAAACCGGATCGTAGTGAACCCCACGCGACCCGTGGTCTTAGGGACGCGGGGCTCGAGGCTCGCCCTCACGCAAGCCGAGGT
The DNA here is from genome assembly GCA_030867425.1 of Actinomycetota bacterium. Lineage (GTDB taxonomy): Bacteria > Actinomycetota > Rubrobacteria > Rubrobacterales > Rubrobacteraceae > Rubrobacter_F. The sequence goes on from JALZFJ010000194.1 coordinate 12,033, forward strand.
TTGTGCGCAGAGGCTGCGGGCTACGGGACTCGCCGTAGAAGTCCGCGTTGTAAAGACCACTAGCGAGCACCACCCGGACCTGCCGCTCTCCGTGATAGACCAGCGCGACGTCTTCACCCGCCAGCTCGACGAGGCGTTGCTCTCGGCCGAGATAGGTCTCGCGGTGCATTCCCTCAAAGACGTGCCGACGGAGATCCCGGAGGGCATCGTCCTCGCGGCGATCACCGAACGGCATGATCCTTCAGATGCCCTCGTCTCCGATGGAGGTTACGAAGTGGACGACTTACCGGAGGGGGCCGTCGTCGCCACCTCTAGCCTGAGGCGGCGTGCTCAGCTTCTCCACCGTCGCCCGGATCTTCAGATCGTCGAGATCCGAGGCAACGTGGACACGAGAGTACGCAAGATGCGCGGGGGCGAAGCGGACGCCCTGATCCTTGCCCGCGCTGGTTTAATGCGCCTCGGCCTCGACGCGCCACACTCGGTCGTGCCTCCGGAGATCATGCTACCCGCCGTGGGCCAGGGCTCTCTGGCTGTGGCAATTCTTGAGGACCATCCACTCCGGGGCACCGTCCGCGAGGCGTTAGAACACGAGCCGTCCGCACGAGCGGTCCGCGCCGAGCGGGCGATGCTGAACGCTCTCGAAGGAGGCTGTCGGGTGCCGGTCGGGGCTTTGGGAGCGGTTGAGGGTCCGAAGGTGTGGCTCCGGGGCGTGGTGGCGTCGCCGGACGGGGCGCTCATTTATCGGGGAGAGGGGGAGGGCGAGAAGCCCGAGGAGGTTGGTAGAAGGCTGGCGCGGGAGCTTTTGGAGCAGGGCGCGGCGGTGGTGCTCGGGGAGATCCGAGAGGTGAGGAGTTAAGTTGATCTACCTCGTCGGGAGTGGCCCCGGAGACCCGCGCCTCTTCACCGTCAAGGGCGTGGAGTGCCTGAAGGAGGCGGACGCGGTGGTCTACGACCGGCTCGCGCCAGAAGCGTTGCTCGCTTATGCCCGCCCCGAGACAGAGCTCATCTACGTTGGCAAGAAGCCGGAGAGACCTACGATACCGCAGGAGGAGATCAACGCGCTCCTCGTGGAGTTGGGCCGGGCCGGTAAAACGGTCGTGCGCCTGAAGGGAGGCGACCCCTACGTCTTCGGTCGCGGTGGCGAGGAGGCGCTAGAGCTGATTCGCGCCGGGCTCACCTTCGAGGTCGTCCCGGGCGTGACGAGCGGCATAGCGGCCCCCGCTTACGCAGGGATCCCCGTGACGCACCGCGGTGTCTCAACGAGCGTCGCTTTCGTCACCGGCCACGAGGACCCGACGAAGGGGCAGACCGACGTGGATTGGAAGAGGCTCGCGAACGGCGCCGAGACGCTCGTTCTGTACATGGGGGTGGGGAGGCTCAACGAGATCTCCTCCGAGTTGGTCGCTGGCGGCCGCAACCCCGAGACGCCAGTCGCCTGCGTCCGGTGGGGCACCACGCCCGAGCAGCGGACCGTCACCGGCACTCTAGAGAACATCGCCGAGAGGGTAGCAGAGGCGAACCTGAAACCGCCCGCGATTACGGTCGTCGGCGACGTAGCGGCCTTGCGCACCGAGGGGCTCGGCTGGTTCGAGAGAAAGTCGCTCTTCGGGCGGCGCGTCCTGGTCACGCGGGCACGCGCCCAGGCGGGTGAGCTGTCGCGCGAGCTGGAGGCTTTAGGGGCCGAGGTCTTCGAGTTTCCGACCATCGAGATCCGACCGCCCGAGGATTTCGGTCCCCTGGATGCGACGATCCGGGACCTCGACTCCTTCGATTGGCTCGTCTTCACCAGCGTGAACGGCGTCGAGGCATTCTTGGAGCGACTGAAGTGCCACGGTCTGGACCTGCGGGCGATACCTCGGAGGGCGAAGGTGGCGGCGATAGGCCCGGCGACGGCGCAAAGAGTAGAAAAAGCGGGGCTCCGGGTGGAGGTGACGCCCGAGGAGTATAGGGCGGAGGCTCTGATCGGGGTTCTCAAAGACGATTCGATAGAGGGCAAGAAGGTGCTGATCCCACGGGCAAAGGTAGCCCGCGAGATACTGCCGGAGGAGCTCCGCGAAGCCGGTGCCGAGGTCGCGGTCCCTACCGCCTACGAGTCGGTACCTTCGAGCGAGGGCAAGGAATGGCTGGAAGGGTTGCTAAAAAACGGCGAGATCGACTGCGTTACCTTCACTGCGAGCTCGACAGTTGAGAACTTCATCCGGGCCCTCGGTGAGAAGGAAGCTGGACGGCTTCTCTTAAGGGCCCGGGTCGCGTGCATCGGCCCAGTCACCGCCGACACCGCCCGCAGTCACGACATCCGGGTAGACGCCGAAGCGACGGAGTACACTATAAAGGGGCTGGTGAGTGCGGTGGCGAACCTCCTCGCCGCCGATATGGTCGAGAAAGGCGGGTAAATCATGGCATTTCCCACGCAAAGGCTCCGCAGGACGCGTCGCACCTCGAGCTTACGCGCCATCGTGCGTGAGACGGAGCTCTCCTCCAAAGATTTCGTCTACCCGATCTTTGTAGCGGCGGGCGAGGACGTCCGTAACCCCATAGCATCCATGCCCGGTATCTTCCAACTTTCCATCAACCACGCTGTCGAAGAGGCAAGGAGGGCGCATGATCTTGGCATCTCGGGCGTCTTACTCTTCGGCATCCCGGAAGTGAAGGACGAGGCGGCGAGTGGAGCCTATGATCCGGAAGGCGTGGTGCAGCTTGCCACCAGGGCGATAAAGGACGTTTTGCCAGACCTGCTCGTGGTGACGGACGTGTGTTTGTGCGAATACACGAGCCACGGGCACTGCGGGATCGTGGACAAAGAGCGCGGCGAGGTCTTGAACGACCTCAGCCTCGAACTCTTGGCACGCACCGCCGCTTCCCAGGCTGAGGCCGGAGCGGACGTCGTGGCGCCGTCGGACATGATGGACGGGCGCGTGGCGGCCTTGAGGAGCGAGCTCGACCGCGAGGGGTTCGAGGAAGTGCCGATCATGGCCTACTCTGCGAAATACGCTTCCGCCTTCTACGGCCCGTTCCGCGAGGCCGCCGAGAGCGCTCCGCAGTTCGGCGACAGACGCGGCTACCAGATGGACCCCGCCAACGCCCGTGAGGCCCTGCGCGAGGTGGCTTTAGATATAGAAGAAGGCGCGGACATCGTCATGGTCAAGCCCGCGCTCCCGTACCTCGACGTCGTGCGGAGGGTGTGTGAGACGACTAATCTTCCCGTCGCCGCCTACAACGTAAGCGGCGAGTACTCAATGCTCAAGGCCGCCGTGGAGAACGGTTGGCTGGATGAGGAGCGGGCGGTCCTTGAGGCGCTCACGGGGATAAAGCGCGCGGGGGCGGAGGTAATCATAAGCTACCATGCGCCGGACGTCGCCCGGTGGCTGAACGGGTAGCGATTGACGACGGCTAGCTTTTGGGGTTTACACGAAGCAGCCCCTACCGCCCCAACCGATCTGGACAGGTTTGCCCTCCTGAGCTATCACGGGTACCGTGCGGTTGCCGCCGGTGAGATCTAGCATCCGTTCGTAGGCTTCGCGGTCCCGTTCCACGTCGTACTCCACAAAGTCTATACCGCGCCACTCCAGATCTTCGCGGGCGGTGGCGCTGTAGGGACAGCCCGCTGTGGTGTAGAGTTCCACCGATTTAGACATACTGCCTCCTTTCGACCCCGACGCACTTCTTTCTCCCCCATCCTACCCGAAGAGCTTACAAAGTCTAATAAACTCGCGTTACCCGTAGTCGAGCCGGTGGATCAGGGGGGCAGCGCCGATCAGGATCGTTCTCTCCAACTGGGCAACCGGCTAGATCGTCCACCCCCCTCGCTCTAGCTCCGCAAGCTCAAGGTTAGGCATATCCCGACGATCGGGCTCACATAAGACGATCCACAGACGGGTCAGACGGGTCCTAGCCGATCTATAAGGGCATTCTATCCTGGTTGGCGGAAAACGGCTTTCGTGTGGGGAGAGGTCTCTGAGAAGGAGGCGGGCCTTGCTACCTGCTATCGTTCCGCTTCTAAAAGGATGTCAGGCGAGGAGGACACATGAACACTCGGCCCCGGGTGTCGGACCCAGCAGCTATCATGGAACGCCAGCGAGAGGCATGGGCTTCCGGGAACTACTCGAAACAGAGCGCGCACTTCGTCGTTATCTCCGAGCTGCTGTGCGAAGCCGTGGATTTGCGTTCCGGTCTGCGGGTACTCGACGTAGCGACGGGGAACGGTAATACGGCTTTGGCCGCCGCTCGCTGCTTCTGCGACGTAACCGGTATAGACCATAAGCAAGCCGCGCTGGAGGACGGACGCGAGCGGGCCTCGGCCGAGGGCTTTCGGATCGACTTTCGGGTAGGCGATGCCGAGAACCTCCCCTTCCCCAACGCGTCCTTCGACTTTGTGCTGTCCACCATCGGCGCGATGTTCGTCCCGGATCAGGAGAAGGTAGCGAGCGAGATGCTGCGCGTCTGCCGCCCCAGCGGCAAGATCGGCATGGCCAACTGGACACCCAATAGCTTTATCGGTGAACTCTCCCGGATCATAGGCAAGTACGCTCGTTCATCTTCCAGCCCAAAATCTGCTTTTCTGTGGGGGACCGAGGAACGCCTCAGCGCGCTTTTCGGTGACGGCGTTGCATCATTGCAAGCGCTACAGCGCAGCTTCGTCTTCCGTTACCCGTCGCCCGAGCTCTACGTGGAGTACACGCGGACCTACTATAGACCCCTCGTAAAAACCCTCCAGGCGCTCGACGCGAGCGGCCGGGAGGACCTGGTGCATGACGTAGAAGACCTCGTCTGCCGTTTCAACCGGTCGGGTGACGAGACGATGGCGGTGCCGATCGATTATCTTGAAGT
>JALZFJ010000245.1 GCA_030867425.1 Actinomycetota bacterium
CGAGGAGCTTGCCCGAGGAGGAGCTTACCGAGCTAGAAGCCGGCGCGAACCGCTGCGCCGCGAGTTAGCTAAGCGTCGTCGGCAAATGACGGAGGACGCAGCCTCACGGAACATTCGCCTGGGCCTGCGCGCCAACTGGGAGCAGTTCGCCCTTCTCGTGGTCGTCAACTGCTTCGTCGGTGCGATGGTTGGCCTAGAGCGCTCGGTCTTGCCCGTGCTAGCGTGGGACGACTTCGGACTGGCAAGCAAGACTGCCATCCTATCCTTCCTTATAACCTTCGGGATCTTCAAACCGGCCGCAAACTACTTCGCAGGGCGTCTCTCCGACCGGTTCGGGCGGAAACCTATACTGCTCACTGGGTGGCTCGCGGCGCTACCAGTGCCGATCATGATAATCCTGGCGCCTTCGTGGGGATGGATAGTCGCAGCTAACGTGTTGCTCGGTATCAACCAGGGATTGGCTTGGTCTACTGCGATCATCATGAAGATAGACTCGGTAGGACCGGCACGGCGAGGCCTCGCGATGGGCCTCAATGAGACGGCCGGTTACGCTGGCGTCGCGCTGGCATCCCTTGCGACCGGATACCTCGCGGCCGCCTACGGGCCTCGTCCCGCGCCGTTCTTGCTGGGCATTGGCTTCGCCTTACTGGGGCTCCTCCTCACCCTGTTCTTGGTTCGAGAGACCCACGAATACGCCAAGCTCGAAGCGAAGCAGTGGTCCACCTCGGCAGAGGAGCCGACCGACAAGCCAAGTGGCGGGGAGGTCTTTACGCGGACGAGCTTCACCGACCGCAACCTCTCCAGCGTGAGTCAGGCGGGATTCGTGAACAACCTCAACGACGGTACAGCTTGGGGGCTATTCCCACTCTTCTTTGCCGCAGCCGGCCTCTCGGTAGCTCAGATCGGCGTGCTTGCCGCCTTGTACCCTGGAGTGTGGAGCATAGGGCAGCTCGCGAGCGGGTGGGCGAGCGACAGGTTCGGGCGAAAGTGGATGATAGCTTCCGGTATGTGGCTGCAGGCGAGCGGAATCCTGCTCACCGCAGGCACCCGGTCCTTGGGCTCTTGGCTCGCTGGCGCGGTCCTCATGGGACTCGGGACCGCTCTCGTCTACCCGACGCTCCTGGCCGCGATCGGTGATGTAGCCTACCCCTCCTGGCGGGCCAGCGCTGTGGGCGTCTACCGCCTCTGGCGCGATGCGAGCTACGCGGTGGTCGCCGTGCTCGCCGGTGTTGTCGCCGACCTGTTTGGTTTTACGCCGGCAATTGTCGCTGTAGGTATTCTCACCGCTATTTCGGGCCTCGTCGTTGCGGTGAGGATGCGAGAGACATTACCCAGAGGACGAGAAGGACAATAATGTACTCAGAAACCAACCATTAACAAATAGGAGGCGTTTTATGTGAGCGGATCGGCTAAAGAGGTCCAAGCCTTCTTCGAGCGCGTCGCATCCGACTGGGACACTATGCGCCTCGCCTACTACGACGAACGCGTCATCGAGAAGATGACTGAGGTCTCCGGTGCGGACGAGGACGCGACGGTCGTGGACGTGGGGACCGGCACAGGTTTCGTGGCCGCGGGCCTCGCGCCGCGCGTGAAGCGCGTCATTGGCATAGACAACTCGCCAGCGATGCTGGAGATCGCAAGGGGAAACCTCGACACTTTGGGCATAGCTAACGTCGAGCTGGTTCAAGGCGAAGTAACCTATCTACCGCTTGCGGACGGCTCGATGGAGGCAGCCTTGGCCAACATGGTGCTACACCACGCCGAGAACCCAGCGACTATGCTTCAGGAGATGGTCCGTGTTGTAAAGCCTGGCGGCACGGTGGCTGTGACCGACGAGGTCGCGCACCCTTACGGGTGGATGCGGCAGGAGCACGCTGACGTCTGGCTCGGCTTCCGTCGGGAGCAGGTCGAGAGCTTCTTCGATCAAGCCGGGCTCATGGGCTTCGGCTATGAGTCTCTCGGGATGCAATGATGCATCCACTCCACAACCTCAGGTGAGGTTGCGAACATAGGGATCTTCGCCGCCTGGGGTAATGTCCCTTCGAGCTGATGGAAGTAGACTATGTAGCGCATTTCCGAGAAGGCTAGCCCTCTCGGCAGCTTGGCGAATAGAAGCAACGGGACATCCCACCCTTAGGCTCAACCTCTTCTTCGGGCCGGAGCCTCTAGAGTAAGGAGCCTGTCTCAGTCGGCCCGGCGAGGTTGAGGAACGCCCAAGGGCTAACATACGGCTGATGGCCCTACCGGAGTACTGGGCGGGGCAGCTGCGGTTATCCTGGGACGCGCTCCTGGTCGCCCGTAGCTCTCCCCGGCCTTACCCTCCGGGCGGGAGCGACACCGCCATCGCGACGGGATCTCCGCCCGTGCTCTCTAGGCTAGCGAGCACGCCGCGAAAGGCCAGGGGCGTAGTCGTACTTTGCACTGATCGAGCCCTGCTGCAATCTGCCTTTGTCGGGCCGTCTCCACCTTCATAACAACCCCGGCAGAGCCACCCTTGCTGGCAGCATTGCGGACTTCTAATCCGCGGCTCGCAGGGTCGAATACTGCCGGGCGCGCCTCAAATTTCGTGCAAACATGACAAAAATAGAGGAGCTTGGTTCAACCTGCAAGCCCCTTTGACGACAACCCCCGCCTCCGGCTACGCTTACCACCGAGTCATGTCCGGCGATCTTATCTTGACGCGGGCAGTCCCGACCGCGGACAATACCCCCGCTGCTGTCCAACGTAGCCGTAAGGCTCGTCACGACGATAGACTCGGCCGGCAAGTTCTTTTATGCTCGCGTACAAGATTGAAGTCCCGCGTGAGGCGTAGACCTCTCAGGAGATGGCGCTACCTGCTTTGGGACGCAACGGCCGCGGGGGTGCTGGCGATGGTTGGTTCTTTAGGGGTGGGCTGGTTCTTCTCTGAGAAGCTTCTCAAGCCGAATCCTTCACCGAGATCGGGG
>JALZFJ010000222.1 GCA_030867425.1 Actinomycetota bacterium
GGCCTCTGCGGCCGGTATGCTCCTCCCGGTGCGGCCTATCACAACCGCGAGCTCGGCTTCGTAGTCCATCTTCTCGGAGAAATTTGGGTCGAAGGGGATGTCGTCGTAGGGACCGATCACTGTCGTCGTCGGTTTGTCGAAGAAGGTCGGGTACTCGGGCAACTCCTCTTCTTGGTTTCCGCGTCGTCTTTGCCCTTCCTCGAAGTGCGTTAGGTAGTTCCACCCCATACAGAATACGTTCCTCCTGGGATGTGGGAGCGGGGCCCGTAACTCAACCTCGCTGGCCTCAGCCACTGGATTGGCCTTCTCGACATGCGAGCGGGTCTCCTCAAGCGCAGGTTCTCCTTCTTCGATGAGCGCCAGCATAGAGTTGAACCTCTCGCTCAAGTCGACCACTCGGCTGTTGACGACAACTCCTACCCGCAGGTGACCGTCCAGGTACGTGACGAGTTTCATCGAATCACCTCCGTACATTGTTGACGCAGGCCAAGGGCACAGTTGCGGGGACGAGGGCTTCCCGCAAATCGCGCAGCAAGCCCTGGAGGGAAACAGAACCCTTCGCGCGCCAGCGGTCGCACCGCCAGCATACCTCGCTCCTCCGTACCCCACCACTTTTTTGTTAACTTTAAACCGAACGTCGCCATAAGAGGGTACACTAATATCACCTAGACCTGAGTTAAGGTCTCTATCTCCTGCCGCAGCCGCCTCCGCTGTCTTTTCATGGGGTATGTATGTGAGCATGAAGTTTATATCCTCGGCTATGAGAGCTCGGCGGCCATCATGAGTCACCTTCGCTCTCCTACTCTCCTAGTCAGTGTCATTGCAGACGATGACCATCTCGCCCCGGTATCGGGAACGTTGACTAATGGATCTTTCACGTCTACTTCCTCTGCACGGAAATTGCGGTAATTGGGTAAACGTCGCCGAGTACCTTCCTCAGCCTTACGAATGGTGTGTTCATCATCTTGCAGTACCTACTTGCACCGTTTCCTTGCGAATCATTCAGACACCAGAAGACAATACATCCAATACACTCACTTGATTGCTTAATACATAGCTTGTATAAAGCGACCGTGAATTTGCAACGCTTGCGCTACTTCGTGGTCGCGACGGAGGAGTTGAACTTCACGCGGGTGGCAGAACGATTGCATGCGGTGCGCTCACTCTTAAGCTATCAGCTCAGGCAGCTGAAGGACGAGCCCGAAGGTGTGGAACGGCTAACAGCCCTCCTTGAGGCGGGCTCGCAAGCACGACTCCTCGCGCGAGCCGTGCCGGGTACCCCTGATACCGACTCCTGACATCCTGTTCGAGTGGGAAAATACATGAGTGACCCACACAAGGATACCCGCTCCATTTGGGGACCCGACGCCTGCCGCGCGGCAGTCAGCGTCACCTTCGACAACCTGGGGGAGGCGGCCGACCTTGAGAGAGGACTTTGGCCCAAAGACGAGCCCCTCGGGCGCCACTTCTCGGTGAAGCGCACGCTCCCCCGCATCCTGGATACACTCGGTGGGCTAGGGCTTCGGGCAACGTTCTTCGTCGAGGGGCTCAATGCTGAACTCTACCCCGAAGCGCTACTCGAGATCGCCAACTCCGGCCACGAGCTTGGCTACCATGGCTGGCGCCACGAATACTGGCCCAACCTGAACCCCTCCAATGAGGCCTGTGCGCTAGAACGTGGCGCGCACAAGATGCACGAACTCGGAGTCCAGCCGCGTGGTTTTCGGCCGCCGGGAGGAAGCTTGACCCCTTCCTCGCCAGAACTGCTCGAAAATCTCGGTTTTACCCACTGCTCGCCAGCGGGCTTCGGGATCGGCTTCCTCGGCAACTTGGTCGTCCTGCCGTTCGACTGGCGGCTGATCGACGCTTACTATTACCTGCCGAGCTTCGGCGGTCTTCGGAAGAGTGCCACAGGGTCGAGCGAGCCGCTGTCCCCGTTCCGCTTCCGGGAGACGCTAAGCTCGGCACTGCAGGGTGTCATCCGCGACGGTGGGCACCTGACCCTGCTATTCCATCCGTTCCTAGAAGAACAGGAAGACCGCTTCGAGATTATGCGCCGGGCGCTCGAAGAACTGCACACCCTAGCAGAAAATCGCGTAGTTTGGTGTGCACCGTACCGGGACGTGACCTCATGGGTCCGCGGGTGCCCTGGAGCTTTCGGCAACGGGCTCCAGCTCGATCCTACCGAGGCGTAAAGGTGCTCGCAGCTGGCTGATCCGTTCGGAGGCCGGAACCAAGCCCTACCGCTTCGCGCGATGCAGCCTACGAGCGTACTCGAACAGCTGACCTGCTTATTACGCATCAAGAAGATGCCCCTGCCTTACCTTGACCACGACCGGAAATAACGCAGATGTCAAGAGTTGAGGGGGCAGGGGGTGCCCCCTCAGTTGGCCAACTCTCACGGGATCAGTCCATACGGCGTGGACCGAGGCTATGCTTCTATTCATCCAGTTGCCGACCAGGGGCCAGCACGGAGCATCCCTGCTGAATGCCCGGCTCATCATGTTAAACATTTGTTAATAGTGTTAAATGCTCCTTGAAAGACAAAATCAGCTATTGCATCACGTAGGAAGTGACTAACTGAAGATTTTAGGCTTCTTTGGGACGCTTTTAAACCGCAAGGAGTGGGTTTACCTACTCAGCTTGCTGGTTCCTCTCGTCGCTTACGACCTAGCTCTAAAGGCCTACGCGGTTTCTTCGTTGCCTGGCGAACATGGGCTTTCCCGGACCCTCGCTCTCATGCGATCGGATGCGTTCTTCGATCTGGGATACGCACTGCTCTGGATTGGGCTCTTCGCCGTGGCGAGAAGAGGATTCCCACGCTGGGTCGTGGTCGGGCTCTTCTATGCCGCGACGGTGTTCTTGGTAGTCGTAACGACATGCGCCCACCAGTACTTCCGGCAGAACGGTACCACGCTGGACTACGTCACTGTAGCCGAGTGGATTCCCAAGATCGAGGAGATCGCGCCAATCCTCATCCAAGGGGTCCCGCCCTCAGCCTGGGTGCTCCTTGCAGCCGCCCTCTTCTACATGTTACTTGGTCCTTTTTTCGTGACGCGCGCCGTCGAGCGGCGGCTGGGACGGCCGGGGAGAAGGTACCTAGCCCCGACGTTCCGGATTACTGTCTTCCTGGGCCCTCTCGGACTTCTTCTGCTGGCACTCCTTTTCGGCGCTCTCTCGTGGCTGCTCGGCTCTGACCCGGCGGGCACAAACACGTCGCTCGCTAGAGCCCCGTTAGTCAACGTGGTGTGGACGGGAGTAGAAGAGGCGACCGCCGAGAAGGTTAGCCCGGACACCGATGCCGCCGAATCGGTGAGCGCGGCCGCGGACGCCAACCTCGTGGGGACACCCCAGACCGAGGAGACCACCAACGCTGACCCCACGGAGGCGCCCCGGGCCAGAAAAACGCATCGTAACGTGGTCCTGGTCCACCTAGAATCGGCCCGCGCGCGATCCACGACGCCCTATAATAAGGATCTGAAAACGACGCCTTTCCTCGACGAGTTGGCTGGAGAAAGCCTCTTCGTCGAGAACGCCTAAGTGGTCGTACCGCGCTCGTCAAAGGCGACCATCACGGTCAACTGCGGGATCGAGCCGCCACTCTTTTACGGTCCGGAGTTTGAGCCGGGAGGCATCCCCTCCCGGTGCATGACCGACCTTCTCGAAGAGCAGGGCTACAACACTGTCTTTTTTCAGTCTTCCAGCGAGATACTAGACCAGTATGGAGCCGTCGCGGAGAATCTGGGCTATGAGGAGTACTACCCGTCGGAGGTAATGGATAAGAGGGGCTTCGCGATGACAAACTACGTCAGCTACGAGGACGACATTATGCTTGGACCGAGCAGAGCGTGGCTGGAAGAGAACAAGGACGAGCCCTTTATGGCCCAATATCTTACCGGCACCGGGCATGACGACTATCAATGCATCCCGAACCGCTACGGTTATGAATACTTCGCCGACGACGGCCTGATCGACAGCTACCACAACTGCATGCGCATGCTGGACCACTTCCTCGAGAACCTCATAAACCAGTACAAGCAAATGGGCTTGTACGAAGAGACGATCTTCGTCGTCTACGGCGACCATGGGGAGGGCTTCGGCGAGCACGGCCGCTACCTCCACGGCGACACCATCTACGAGGAGGGCCTGAGGATACCCCTCCTGATCCACGCGCCAGGCCGCTTCGAGGGCGGCGAACGAGTAGAAGGGCTCTCGAACCAGACCGACATAGTCCCCACCGTGCTGGAGATTCTCGGCTACAACGTAGAGGATGGGAGCTACCCGGGCTACTCGCTCCTCCATCCTTTGCCCGGGGACCGCACCCTTAGATTTAGCTGCATCACCGACCGCAAGTGCCTGGCCAGCATAACGAGCAGCGAGAAGTACATACACCACTACGGCAACCAACCCGACGAGATCTTCGACCTTTCGAAAGACCCCCTGGAGCAGCGGAATCTAGCTGGCGAACGCGATATAGAGGAGATAAACGAGCGACGCGATAACCTCATAGCTTGGCGCGCGGGCGTCAATGCTGGGTACGGTGGCGAGTAGCCGTCACTGCAGTTCGCAATATGATTGGCGAGAGAAAGTTGGAACTTTTACCGGCAACGGTGCATCGGTAGGAACGTTAGTCGTTAATAGCATGGCGAACGCGTGGGGTTAACCCCGCTTATAAGCCCACGTGGTGTTGAAGTAGGCGGCGCTCTGATTATCGCACTGGATATCGAACTCGGGGTCGCCGTCTGCTTAAGTTCAGGAGTATACCGACCGAACCCTTAGGTATTGTACGTGCAGTGGCTAAGTCGGGTCCAGCCAGAACGAGTCCGGATCCGACAGGCGGCCGGGCAGTTCGACGCCCCCTTTCCTCTGGCGAGAAGCGAACTCTTCGAGGGAGAGAAACACGGCTCCCAGGACCCGGCCCTCAATATCGATGTTGAGGTAGGCGCCTTCGGCCAGCTCCAACGTTTTGTGTATTTAGCCCTCTCTCAGGCAGAGGTAGAGAGCGCCGGACTGAGGCTCATACCTGAACTTCACCTGGCGCCTCCTCTCCTCTTCCTTATGAGCACAACGGTGATAACCACGGCTTCATTCCAGCCCTTATTGCAGATCACTCGAAGAACGCGGGCCCCGAGGTCTGGGGCGGCAACCAAGCAGCAGCGGCCGGTAGCCCGAGATTGCTCCATATCGTCGACGTCGGCTCCGCGCGGTTCAGGGCGTAGAAATGCAGGCCCGGCGCGCCGGCGTCCAGCAACCGCTGGCATAGGCCGGTGACGAATTCGATGCCGAGCTGTCGTTCCGACTCGGCGTCGTCTCCGTAGTCCTCCATCCGCTTCTTCAGCCACAGCGGTATCTCGGCACCGCATCCGGCCGCGAACCGGGCGACCTTGGAGTAGTCCCAGATCGGCATGATGCCGGGGACGATGGGGATATCCAAGCCCATGCGCTCGACCTGGTCCACGAAGTAAAAATAGGCGTCGGCGTTGTAGAAGAACTGGGTCATGGCCGAATCGGCGCCCGCCTCCACCTTGTCGCGAAAGTGCTCCAGATCCGCAGAGGCCGATTCTGCTTCGGGGTGAAACTCCGGGTAGCAACCCACCTCGATATGAAAGTAATTCTCGGTCTGCTCGCGAATGAATCCAATCAGCTCGCTGGCATAGCTGAAGACACCCGGGCTCTCCATATCGCTTGGCAAGTCGCCTCGCAGCGCGACAATGCGGCGAACTCCGGCGTCCTTGTACCGGTCGAGAAACTCGCCGATGCTCTCGCGCGTGCCCTCGATGCAGGACAAGTGTGGGGCCGTCTCGATGCCAGTCTGGGCCATCGTCCTGGTCACGGTCTCGATGGTACCTGAGCGGGTCGTGCCGCCAGCGCCGAAGGTCACCGAAAAGAACGCCGGTCCCAGTGCTGCGAGCGGACCGAGGGCCACAGTGAGGTTCTCCTCTCCCGCGGGCGTCTTGGGCGGGAACAGCTCGACGCTGAAGACCTTGGGGTGTTTGTGCTGGGTTTGCATTAACTTCCCTCATCCCCCCGAATCCAGCCGACAGGCCACACTAGTAGCGCCCCGGCACTACTCTCCGAAGCCTGACGGCGACCGCAGTACGTACATCCGAGATCGGCGTGCCTACCGTCAGTCGCGCTTGCATGACACCATGTTTGACTCGCTATAGAATCACAGACGACCTTCTCGTGCAACAGTGCCCGGCGAACGTTGACCCCTCCAACCGGTGTTTGTTGAAGTAGGAAAAGGCCCGATCGCGTCCCAGGAGAGCCTAATCTAGGGGGCGATACCGGCGTATTTCGGACAGGGCGACGAGTAAGGTTGAACAATCGTACATCAAGCGACTTAGCTAGCCACCAGTATTGGTGAGCACAACGGTATCCTACTGTCTTTTTTGTCTTAGTCCGAACGTGTACCTTGGTTCTCGTATGTCTGTAACATAGTGGAAAGGCCTTTTAACTTCAGAACCCAAGAACCCTGGAGCCCTCATAAAGATGACGTTGCCCGGAGAAGCATCGATCTCTACGGAATCTTTCCCAGACCTGTCAGAGCAGACATAGAAGCTTCCCCGGCCACCGATGACGAATACGCACACTAGGTTTATGTAGCTCAACCCGTCCCTGTGAGGGGTGATGCCGATGGACCCCTCCTCATACCACTGGAGTACCATCGAGTTGAAGCCCAAGGCTATTTCGAAGGGATAAGTCCCCAACCGCGCCAAACGTTCTTCAAGTAGATCCTGAAAAGAGTTCTTAAGAAGAATATAGCCACTGTCTTTTGGAAAATCCTCGAACGACGATAGCTGTTGTCTTACTACTCTACCGCCACTGCCCACGATCTCGTCTTCTGGTTCGTAGGTGTAGCCCTGTGCCTCTTTAAGAAGGGCCACCCTAAAATCTTCGTCAAGAAGCCTAATGGAAGTTGCGCCCAGGGAAGTGAGGTTTTTCAAGATGCTGGCTGTGTCGAGGTTGCGGGGTAAGAAAAAGTCTCCCATTGCTCTTAGAGTTTAACGTCCTTGCACAACTCCTCCTTCCCTGCGAGTTATGTCCTCATGTCTATGCTAACAACAGCTGCAAAGGAGCCTGCCTCAAAACCTCATGTAGTCAAGCGCACCGGTCTCCCCCACTCCGTGCCCCTGCACTACCTACGGCACACCTGCGCCACGCTCCTCTTGAGACAGGGCGTAAATTCCAAGTTCGTCCAGGAGCTTCTAGGACACGGCGACGTGAGCCTCACTCTCAACGTCTACTCTCATGTACTGCCGGACATGGGCGACGCTGCCGCTGGCGCTATGGATGACGCTTTAGGGTAAACGGCCCCAAACTACTGTAGAAACGTGCTGATATTCTTCTCAGGGCGTTTCTTTGTTCGTCGTATTTGGCTTATCTATGGGCGATTCTGCGGCGCGCCCGGCAGGATTCCAACCTGCGACCCGCGGATTAGAAGTTCTCGGACAAGCGTTGCTGGTTGTTGCTGGCGGTCGGAAAATCAGCAGAAATAAGCCAAATTGTCACCTCTTACGTTTCCCAATGTTTCACGTCGTTGCCTGGGTTAGTGTCAAAACTAGTGTCAAACTGCTCTCTGCTGAGGCGTTAACGTGTACATCATGCTGCTGGACGCACTGCTGCCCGAGTACCAGTTCAACGAAAGGCACAGGATACTGATACACGCCCCGCCGAGAGGGCGCTGGAGGCGGTCAAGCAAGCGATGCCCGGTGAGATGTCTCTCGTGCGCACGCTGTTCACCGTCCGATCTTACGACCCTGAGCGGAGGAGACCGCGCGTAATTTGTAGGCGGTCTCTTCGCCAGGTTGGTCGTTCGGTAGCGCAGGCCCGCGCTACCGTAGTGGGTGCCCTACAGCGAAGCCGCGGTCGCCATGTAGAGGAGGAACAGAAGTAGAAGTCCCGCCAGGGCGCTGGCGACCGCGAGGGCGAGCTTGAGCCGCCTGATGTCCCGGTTATGTTGCGAGTCGTCGGGCGCTGCCCCTAACGCGGTGCTCCGGTCGATGCCTTCCAGCAGGCGCTCCCTCACCTCCGCCCCCG
>JALZFJ010000274.1 GCA_030867425.1 Actinomycetota bacterium
GCCGACGTCGAGTCGGTCGTGGTCAAGGTGTCCGAGGATTCGATAGTTCTGGAGGCTGTCGAAGACGCCCCGCAGGGTCCAACGCAAATCGCCGTGCAGGACGAGACCGGCGACGGTTCTGAACCACAAGTCACCTTCCCCGTCGAGACCGCCCCGGCTCCCGTGGCCGCCGCTGAGCCGGACCGGGAGCAGGGCCGGGTGAAGTGGTTTGATCCTGAAAAGGGCTACGGTTTCCTGGTGCGACCGACCGGCGAGGACCTCTTCGTGCACCACTCAGAGGTGATCGGCGATGCTTCGACGTTGGAGCCCGGCGGCGAGGTCGAGTACGTCGTCAGCAGCAACGACCGGGGCCCGAATGCCCGCGGCGTCCGCCTAGTAGGGTAAAGGCTTTGCTTTTTATCTACTAGCGGTCAGCAAGGAGCCGAGGGAGTCCCCGCCGCGTGTTCCCCGCGTCCCGCGCCAGACCGTTGCATCGCAAAAGCCGCGAGCGCCACGGGAGAAGTGCCTAACAGCTGATACCTGACGGCTATCTACTAGAGAAGTGCTTCGTGGAGGCGAGCTCCAAGAGCCGAGGTGCTGCGTCGGGCTCCGAGAGGTTCCAGAGGATGCGGGTGAAGGAAGCGTTCGGGGCGCGCTCGAGGCCGGCGAGAATCCCGGGCCCGAAGCGGTCCCGCAAGAACGCGCGCATGATGCCGCCGTGCGAAACGACGACGGAGGGGCCGTCGGCGCTCTCGGGACGAGAGAGGATCTGGTAAACGGCCCTCTCGAACCGTTCTAGTATCTCCTCGTCGGTCTCGGCCCCCGCAAGCGTCCAACGCTCCTCTTCGGGCAGGGCGAGAAATTTTTCGACGAACGCGGGATTACTGGCTTCTTGTTCGGCCCAGGTGTGGCCTTCGAGTACGCCACCGTAGCGCTCCATGAGGTCCGGCATTGGCACCACGCTACCGGAGTAGCCGGCCTCGCGCGCCACTATCTCGGCGGTTTCGAAGGCCCGAGAGAGGGGGCTGGCGTAGATGCCGGAGAGCCTCGTTCCTTTCAAGGCCTGGCCCGCGCAGGCGGCCTGTTTACGGCCTTCTTCGGAGAGGGGGAACTCCAACTGGCCCTGCCAGACGCCGGACGCGTTCGCGGTGGACTGCCCGTGGCGGAGCAGGATCATCTCCCGCTGCCTGTTCGCCCGATCAGCACTCATGCGATCCATGTTCATGCGCGTAAGTTAGTATACTAGGGTGGCCTGCAGCAAACCGCTTTCGAAACGTAACTCTCGATGCTAAAATTTCCACGACTTTGGCCCACATGACGGGGGGAGTACGTATGTTCTGGAGGCGTCGGGAGCGCGAAACGCCCAGCGAACAGACTATGGCTTCCGGTCCTTTGGCCGAGCCGAAAGAAACCTCGAAATCAGGCCCCCTCACACAATCCATCGAGCTAGAGCGCGACGCCCCTCGTGCGGCTTCTATAACCCGGGTCGCCGAGGAGTTGAGGCAGCGCGGCGAGGAGGTCGTCGAGCTCTTTAAGGAGATCTCCTCTCCGGCGGGCCAGGCGGTTTTGCCGATCTACCTCCGCCGCGACGGAGAGAAAGTCTTCGTCGAGGTCGAGACCGGCCCCTGGGAGGGAAGGAAAGTGGAGGGCATCCTGAGAACCGCGGCCGTGCTCCGCGGCTCGGAGCATTCGGGTGCGACGCTGGAAGTGCTGAGCGCCTATCCCGTGCCAGAGGAGGTCAGCTATTTCTGCGGGCGCTCCCCAGCTGCCCTCTTCCAACTGGACCTCGTCCCATACGACGATCTGGAGAACCCCGGGGCCTGCGCCGAGTCGTTCAGGAGCGCCGCCGAACGGCACTGGGAATTGAACCTCGACTACGATCCTGGGGAGTTGCCTCTGGTGGAGGAGCTGCTGCTCGCAGCCTTCGAGGATGCCGAGAGCGGGACGCGCGCCCCGGTACTCGACGCGCTCGTGCACGGTCTCGGCTGCTACATCGGCGAGACAGTGCGGCGCCACGCTGCGCCGCAAGGCTCGTGGCATCCGGCCATGGTTTGGGGTGAAGGAGTCGTGCTCGAGTTTCCGGGCCTCGACGCCGATCCCATCGGCGAGGCCCGCGCTTTTCTGGAGAGCGGCACCGAGGATTCCGTCGCCTACTACGTCACTTACGCCCTCGAAGAGCTAAACGGCCAGCGAGAGCCGAACGGCTAATCGAAGCGCCTGCGTAGCTCGCGGATGATGTCGGAGGAGTCCACTAGCACCTCATCGTCTACTGTGAGGATAGGGATCGCACGCTGCCCGGAGAGCTTTATGACCTCTTCCCGATCGTCGACGTCGGCGTCGACCGCCTCGTAGGGGAGGTTCAGCCTCTCGAGCTCGTTCTTGACCCTCCGGCAGTACGGGCAGTAGTCGCCGGTGTAAAGCTTTATCCTGGCGTCTTGCGTCTGAGGCTGTGCCACGGTCTTCCTCCTAAACTCGTAAATCTTCGCGCCCCAAGCTCTTGAAGCGCAGAGATTATACTGCGCTGTCTGCGCTACTTCTGTTATTCAGCCAGCTCGACTATGAGCTCGACTTCGATAGGGGCGTTTAAGGGGAGCTCGGCGACGCCGACGGCGGTGCGAGCGTGGTGACCCTTCTCGCCGAAGAGCTCGCCGATGAGATCCGAGGCCCCGTTCATGACCCCCGGCTGGCCGTTGAAGCCGGTGGCAGAGGCGACGTAGCCGGTTACCTTCACGACGCGACGAACGTTCTCCAAAGAGCCGGCCTCCTCCTTGACGGCGGCGAGGGCGTTAAGGGCGCACAGACGGGCGGCCTCCTTCGCGTCTTCGATGGAGATTTCCCGGTCGACTTTGCCGGCGTACAATAGCTGCCCCTCCCTGAAAGGGAGCTGGCCGGCGGTGAAGACGAGGGTGCTGGTGCGGCTCGTGGGGACGTAGGAGCCGGCGGGGTGGAGGACGGTAGGGAGTTCGTAACCGAGGCTCCTCAGCCGGTCTTCCACCCCTTCGGACACCTAGTTCAACGCCTCTTCGTACTCGGTCGAGTCGTAGAGCAAGGGGTAGTCGGACCTGTAAGACTCGCCGGCGATGACCTCACCGATAAAGACGGTGTGGTCGCCGGCGCGAGCGGTGTCGAGGACCCTACAGTCGAGGTAAGCCAGACAATCGAGAAGGATGGGAGAGCCGTTGGGAGACTGGCCGTAGGGGATGCCGTAGAGCTTGTCGTGGTACTCGCCGCTAGTCTCGGCGAAGTGGGTGGCGACGTCCACTTGGTCGTCGCGCAGCACGCTTAAAGCGAAAGTCGAGCTATCCAGGACGACGTCGTGAGTATAGCGGTCGTCGCGCACGGCGACGGCGACGTAGGGGGGGCGTTCGGAGACCTGGGAGACCCAGGAGGCGGTCATGGCCGTCATCTCGCGGCCCCTCCGGGACCCGAGCACGTAGACGCCGTGGGTGAGGTTAGCTAGAGCGCTTGAGATGGCGCTCGCTTCATGCTCCGGTCTGTCCACCACCATCCTTCCTGTTCGTCGATGTAACGCATGTATTGTACCAACCCGCGGAGATGCGGAAGGGTTTCGCGAGTATAATCGCGCTCGTGCGCGCGAAGGATAGATGGGGAAGGTCGGGTTGTCTCAAGGTCTGAGCGTCGCGCTGGTCGGGGTGGGTTTCTTACAGGCCGTGGTGTACCTGTTGTTCGTCCGATTCATCGACCTCTACGAGCGAGAAGAGCTCAAGTACGTGATCCCGGTCTTCGCCTGGGGGTTCCTCGTCGCGACGACGGTCTCGCTCTTCTTCAACACCCTGTTCGCCGTGACCTTGGGCACGGTGGTGAGGGATGCCCAGGTGGTGGAGTTCTTCACGGCGGTCCTGGTAGCGCCCGTGGTCGAAGAGTGCGCCAAGGGGCTCGCGCTCCTGATCGCCTTCACGGTCGCGTTGTTGGTTTCTTTGCGGCGCGGGGCGCTCGAGTTCTCGGGTGTGATGGACGGCATCGTGTACGGGTCGGCGGTGGGGTTCGGGTTCGCGATCGCCGAGGACATACTCTACGGCGTCCAGTTCGGCGAGGAGCTCTTCGTGGTCCGGCGCGTCTTCGGGGGCTTCGCTCACGCGGCGTTCACCTCCCTCACCGGAATCGGGATCGGCCTCATCCCCTGGGTGCGCTCGTGGGCTTTGAAGGTCTTCCTGCCGATCTTGGGGCTCGTGGGCGCGATCTTGCTGCACGCGACCTTTAACTTAGCGGGGGCGCTCTTCGGGCCCCTGGCCTACGTCATAGGGTTCCTCGTGCTCCTAGTTTATGTGCTCATTATCATGGTCTGGCTCGCCGTCGAGCGCCGGACCATCCGGGAGGAGCTCAGGGACGAGGTCGCGGCGGGCACCATAAGCGAGGGCGAGTATGCCATCCTCCCGACTTACTTTCGGCGGAAGTTCTACTACCTCGGCCTGATCTTCACCGGACGCCTTGGGGAGTGGCGCCGCGCCCACAAGGTGCACGAGGCCGCGGTGAACCTCGCCTTCACCAAGCGCCTGAGCCGCCACACCTACGCCTCCCCCCAGGCGAGCCGGACAGAGCACCTCAGGCGACGCATAAACGAGCTGAGGGGCGGGCACCCCCTGCGGGTCCGCTCCTGAGCAACCCCTTGGACGAACTACCAGAGGCCTCCGGTGTGATCCTGGCCGGCGGAAGGAGCCGCCGAATGGGCCGGGACAAGCTCCCGCTGAAGATCGGGCACGCCGCGCTGCTCGACCGGGTTCACGGCGCCCTGGCCTCCCGCTGCGAGGAGATACTCGTCGTCGGCGACGGGGGAGACGTCCCCGCCGGGGCCCGCCGAATCTCCGATCTACGTTCCAGCCGCCAGGGCCCGCTCGCCGGCATCGAAGCCGGTCTCTTCGCCGCGAGGCACCGGTCCATCTTCGTCGCGGCGGGCGATATGCCGTTCCTTAGGGGCGATCTCGTGAGGTACTTGCTCGGCTTCCTCTCCGATAACGTCCCAGCTGTGGTGCCCGACCTCGACGGGCCACACCCATTATGCGCCGCGTACAGGCGCGAGGTCTTGTCCGCCGCGAGCGCGACCCTGGATCGGGGCGTGCGGGCCGTGCGCGAGCTGCTTGAGAACCTGCCGGGGGTACGGTACGTTGGAGAAAAAGAGCTGCGTCAGTTCGGCGATCCTAACCTCCTGCTTACGAACGTCAACTCGCCCGAGGACCTCGACCGGGCACGGGCCGCGCTCCGCGAAGGGGCGATCCGCCGCGGGGGATGAAGGAGGTTACGCCATCGACCGTACCCGACTCCCTCCTCGGGGAGATACGGGCGCTGGTGCGGTTGTACCGCGGCGAACCGGTGCTGGAGGACGATGCTCCGGGAAGCCCCGAGACGGTAGTGGTGCTCGGGACGCAGGTGTTGCCTGGCGGGAGGCCGAGCAGGACGCTACGGGCCAGAGCTCTGCACGCGGCCCGTCTCTATGCCGGAGGGGAAGTCGCGCTCTTGATACCGACCGGCAGCGTCGGGAAGCACCCGCCGAGCGAGGCGGAGGTAGCGGCGAGGATACTGAGGGAGGCGGGGGTGCCCGACGAAGTCGTCCTTATCGAAGAGGAGGCCCGGAGCACGCGGGAGTCGGCGCGGCTGGTAGCGGCGATGGCAGAGGAGAGGGGGATACAGGGTGTAGTCCTCGTCACGGACCCATTGCACTGCGTGCGGGCGATAGAAGCGTTCCGGACAGAGGACCTAAAGACGCGGGCGTCACCGGTGTATAGTAGTCCGATGTGGCGCTCTACCAGGATGCGCCGGGGACAGCTCTTGAGGGAGATCGGGGCGCTCCTTTGGTACAGGCTGAGGCGAGGAAGCGCGAAGCAGAGAGCAGGGTCGCGCTAGCGGCTGTGGCCGTGGGCGTGCTCGCCGTCTCCGCCGCAGCGATCTTTATCCGCCTCGCGGACGCGCCCGCGCTTGCCGTTGCATTCTGGCGGAACTCTTTGGGTGTGCTCGTGCTCTTGCCTCTCGCCCTCTACAGACGAGAGACGTTCCCGCGGGGGCGGGCCCTTCGGGTCGGTATCGCCTCCGGGGTGGCTCTGGGGGCGCACTTCGGGTTCTGGATCTCCTCGCTCGGCTATACGAGCGTGGCGGCAAGCGTGGTGCTGGTGTGCACCCAGCCGGTCTTCGTGGCGATCCTCGCGCACCTCGTCTTCGGGGAGCGAACCTCGCCTTTGTCCTTCTTCGGGAGCCTGGTTGCGATCGCCGGCACGGTGGTCATAGCCTCGGACGGCTCGGCGGGCTCAGCCATGTTCTTTGGTAACACGCTCGCCCTGATCGGTGCGGTCGCCGTCGCCGTCTACGTCCTGATCGGGAGGACATTGCGCACTACGGGCGGCGTGGGCGTCCTGCCGTACTCGATCGTGGTCTACGCTGCGGCCTCTGCAACCCTCGCGCCGGCGACACTGTACACGGGCGCGCCGCTGTGGGGTTACTCTGGAGAGACGTGGTGGTGGCTCTTCGCTATCACACTCGGGCCCCAGATTCTGGGCCACACCGTCTTCAACTGGGCCTTAAGGTACGTCGAAGCGTCCATGATCTCTGGCACGATCCTCGTCGAGCCGGTAGTCTCGGCGCTTTTAGCGTGGCTGATCCTCGCCGAAAAACCCGGCCTCGCGACCCTCCTCGGCGGCGCGGTCGTACTCTTTGGCCTCTTCCTTCTCCTGCGCGGCTACCACGTTCCGAGTAAGGAAGCTCCCCCGGCCGAACCGGTGGCTTAGGAAGCTGTCAGCGTTCAACCTGTCAGCAGAACCTTAGCGGCATAGCTTCACGTATCGAGCGGACGTTACCGGCCCTGCGCGGTCATACCAGCATATGGTGAGGAGCAGATGTTGCGGGCTTGCACGACGGTAGTGAGACCCGTGGCCAAAATCTGACTGCTGATCGCTCGGCAAGCTGGTATTCTCACGCTTATGGACGGAGGCGTGTACTTCGAAAGTAACTTTTGAGCCCTCTTAGGGCGGGACTCATCTATGGATCCGTGGCGGTCGTCGTCGCGCTGGTCACGGAGCTGCGTTTTCTCCTCATAGACCCTCAAGGGATACCCGACTGGATCCTCGCGGTCATCGAGGAGTTTCGCACCCAGCTCGCCCTGGCCACGTACCTCTTCCTAGGCATCCTCGCCGCCCTCCGGGTACGTCCGACACGCCTCGACCCCGACGTTCCCTACCGCTCCCTGCTGCTACGCGATTGCGTGCTGGCCTCGACGGTGGTCGCCATTATGGTGGGGGCTACGCTCTTCGTCGTTACCGCCCTCAACGCCACGCTCTTCGCTGACGCGTTACGCGACTACGCCCGCGATGCGGCGCCAAGCATAGTCGCCTATAACGAGAAGGTAGCCGGCCGAATCAGCGACCCTCCCCCGATCCCCACCGTCGAAGAGGTCGAAGAGGCACTCCAACCCCCCGTCCTGAGGGACCTGGGACGCTCTATGTTCAACCTCGTCCTGCGGGCGCTGCTACTCGGCTCCGCGGGTGCGCTGGTCGGCGCTTTACGCGGCTCTTTTGGTTCGGTACCTGACGCTGGAAGACGTACCCCGCCCGCGGAGAAAGGGAGCGTCTCGGGCAACGGGAAGAGCGCGCAAGGGTGACCCGGATTCGCGGGCCAACGGTTGCGGCTGCCTTGCTCACCGACGCCGTCTTCGGGGAGCCGCCTGAGGCCGTGCACCCGATCGTCCTCGTGGGCCGCGCCGTATCTGCCTTCGAGGAACGGGCTTTCGCCCTCAAAGACGCTCGCCAGAGAAGGTTCGCGGGGATCCTCCTGGCCGTGACGCTGCCCGTGATTACCTTCGCCCTCGCCCGAATGGCTCTACGCCTCGCGTCGCCGAGGCTCCGGTGGCCCTTCGAGATCGTGCTTCTCAGTAGCGCCCTCTCGATGCGCGGCCTCGCCCGGTCTGCCCTCGTCGTCGAACGCGAGCTAGAGGGCGGGGATCTGCTAACGGCCCGCGTTCGCGTCGGGGAGCTCGTCGGGCGCGACACGGCCCATCTCTCCCCGCACGAGGTCGTCCGGGCGGCTATCGAGTCGGTTGCGGAGAACACTAGCGACGGCGTCGTCGCCCCTATGTTCTACGGCCTCCTGTGGGGAGCGCCCGGCGCTCTGGCCTACAAGGCTGTGAACACTTTGGACTCTATGATCGGCCACCCGCACCCACCCTACGAAGACCTCGGGTGGGCCTCTGCCTGCCTGGACGACTTCGCCAACCTCCTCCCGGCCCGAGTTACGGCGCTTCTCGCCGCCGCCGTCTCCGACTCTGTAGGAAGCGCAGCTACTACCTTGATCATCGCTCGCCGTTACGGGCCCCTGGTGAAGAGCCCGAACGCCGGCTGGGCCGAGGCCGCATTCGCCGGCGCCTTGGGCCTCAAACTCGGCGGCTCGAACTCATACGGCGGCGTGCTCCGCCCAGGCCCCACTCTCGGAGAGGGCCGCCCGCCGGAAGCCGCCGACATCCGGCGGGCGGTGAGCCTCATGCGCCGGGTATGTCTTCTCCTCGGCGCCTTAGTCTTCTCGGCGACCCTCGCGGGGGAACGTCCTGGTGGTTAGGGGCTGGGTCGCCTCTCCGGATGGCAGGCACCACGGCGCTCACCGCGACGAGGCCGCGCGGGATCTGGGCGCGAGCTCGGATGGCTTTTTGGATCTCAGCGCGAACATCAACCCTTTGGGGCCACCCGAAGCGGCACTCGCCGCCGCCTCGCGAGCCCTGCACGAGGATACCGAACGCTACCCGGACCTCCACTACCCGGAGCTGCGCGCGGCCCTCGCCGGCTACCTCGGGGTGTCTCCCGAGGTGGTGTTGCCGACGAACGGTGGGGCGGAGGCGCTGTTCCTGGCCGCTCGCGGCGCGGCGGAGGGGATTGTTCGAAATGTTCGAAAGAAGGCCGTCATTCTGGAACCCACGTTCAGCGAGTACGCTGCCGCAGCCCACGCCGCCGGCTTCGAGGTCGTACGCGTGGTGGCCTGGCGAGCTGCATTGGATTTTCGCCTCGATCTCACCGCCCTCGACGAGGCGCTGGCGAATCGGCGCGACGTCGGCCTCGTCTTTCTTTGCAACCCCAACAACCCGACAGGCGACGCCACACCGTGTGAGGAGGTGCTGTCCTTAGCGGAGTGGGTCCGGGGGGCGGGGGCTGCCCTCGTGGTAGACGAGGCCTTCGCGGACTTCGTGCCGCCTTTGAGCGTCGCTGGGAAAGTCGGTAGGGACCTCTTCGTGGCCCGTTCGTTCACCAAGTTCTTCGCGATGCCCGGGCTGAGGCTCGGCTGCCTCGTCGCCCGTGATCTCGAGCGTGTCAGGGCCTTCCAGCCTTCGTGGTCGGTGAACGCGGTAGCGGCGGCTGCCGGGGTCGTCGCCGCCGGTGATACGGTATTCGCAGAAGCCAGCATTGCGGAGGTGCAGATGAGGCGTCGGGAGCTCTTCTCCGCTTTAGAAGGGTTGCCGGGGATCACGCCGTAT
>JALZFJ010000286.1 GCA_030867425.1 Actinomycetota bacterium
CCCCGAAGCGGTGCTGCTCGTCCACGACCACCAAAGAGAGGTCTTTGAACTCGACGCCCCTCTGGATCAGGGCGTGCGTTCCCACAGCCACGTGCGCCTCGCCACTCTTCACCGCCTCCAGAGCCTCTCGACGCCCGGTCACGGTCTGCGAGCCGGTGAGAAGCACGACGTTCACTCGGAGGTCCTTGAGAGCCGTCGAGATGGAGATGAAGTGCTGCTCGGCAAGAACCTCGGTGGGAGCCATGATCGCACCCTGCCCGCCCGACTCGACAGCCGAGAGCAGGGCAGCGACGGCTACGGCGGTCTTGCCGCTACCGACGTCGCCTTGCAAGAGACGACGCATGGGTTTCTCGGAACGCATGCCTGCAAGGATCTCCCTGATCACTCGCTCCTGTGCCCCCGTGAGCCCAAAGGGGAGGTTCATAAGGAACGGGTTCAAGAGGTGACCGTCACCCTCATGTTTTCCGCCCACCTCGGACCTCTCGAAGCGAGCCTTGCGGGCGGCGAGCCCGGCCTGGATGAGGAAGAGCTCGTGAAAGACGAGGCGTCTCGTGGCCACCTTCAGCCGCTCCTTGTCGGCGGGGAAGTGGATCCCGTGTATCGCGTCGTGCAAATTAGGCAGACCGTGACGGGCGAGGACCTCCGCCGGCAAAGGGTCGAGGATTCGTCCGGAGGCCTGGAGCGCGCGGTGCACGAGGGTCCGCATCCTCCGCGCGTTTATGCCCTTGTTCACCGGGTAGATAGGCACGAATCGGCCGGCATGGACTGTGTTGTTCATCGACGCTGGATCGTCGATGATCTCAAGGTTCTTGGCTGCGAGCTGCAGGCCGTGCCTGCGTTGCACCTCGCCCGAGGCGATGACCCAAGCGTCCGGCACGAGCTGGTTCAGGAGCCAAGCCCGGCCCCAGACGGTCACCGGCATGTAACCTGTGCCATCGTAGAGCTGAATCGAAAGCCCCTGGGCTCGCCCCCGGATCGGACGGCCCAACCCCTTCACATTCACCACGCGACCCACAACCGTCGCCTTCTCCCCGACCCGGAGGTCGGAGATCCCCTTCACGTTGGAAAGATCCTCATGCCGGGAGGGGTAGTGCGAGACGAGGTCTGCCAAGGAGGCTATCTTCAGGTCCTTGAGTACCGCGGCTATCCTGGGCCCCACACCGGGGAGCTCCGTGACCGCAACAGTTCGCAGTCCCGGCAGGGTCGTCCTCCGGGATAATTCAGGGAACGCGCGACCTGGGGGGGGCTGCGAGCGCGCGGTCTTACAGGTAGGCCACGCCATAGGCTCCCGGACCGACATGGGATCCGACGACTCCGCCGATCTCGGCGACGAACCGTCCCTCGACGTTGAGAGACTCTTCAAGGTCAGCGAGCAGTTCCGGGGCGTTGGTGTGCCCGTATGCCAGGGGACGCCCGGCCTCCGCTACAGACTTCACTTCCTCCAGGATGACCGCCAATTGGCGCCTGCGCCCGCGGGCCCGCTTGTGCGGGACCACCTCGCCGTCCTCCATGCGCAAGACCGGTCGGATATCGAGCGCGGTCCCGAGAAGGCGCTGTGCCCGACCGATTCGGCCACTCTTCTCCAGGTACTCGAGGGTGCCAACGGCGAACAGGATGCTGCAACGCCGGATAGCTTCCACCGTCGCACGCCGAATCTCCTCTAAGGAACCGCCCTCGTCGATGACGCGCAAGGCCTCGAGCAGGATAAGGCCCGATCCCATCTCCGCGCTCTTGGTGTCCAGGACCTCTACCGGCCGGTTCACCATCCCCGCCGCCGTCACGGCCGAGTTGTACGTCCCGCTAACCTTCGACGAGAGCGTCAGGACCAGGACATCGTCGTAGGCGTGGAGGGACTCGTAGGCCTCGAGGAACTGACCCGCCGAAGGCTGCGTGGTCGTCGGGAAGACAGCGGACATCTTGAGCTTCTTGTAAAACTCCTCATTGGAGAGGTCCACCTTGTCCGTGTATGTTTCCTCGGGACTAAAAGAGTAGGTGAGCGGCACTATTCGGAGATCGGGGCGTTCTCGCACCCCCTCCGGCAAGCTCGTCGTCGAGTCTGTCACGATAGCCGTCGTCACTACTCCGCCACCATCTGTAAAGGGTAGAGCGGCTGTCCACCGTCCTTGACCTCCACCACGAGGCCGGCGGCGAGGCGCCGGACGTCCTCGGCTATCTCCTCTGCAGCTTCCTCTCCGAGTTCCTCACCCCTAAGCAGCATTACGATGTCCGCGCCCTCCTCTACGATCGTTTCGGCCAGATCCAGGGCCGCGGCATTGACCGACGCTTCGACCGCCTGGAGTTTGCCGCCCAGGAAGCCCATGCACGCCCCTTTTCTTACCTCGCGCCCCTCCACGCGAGCGTCCCGGACGGCGATGGTGACCTCGGCACACCAGATCTCTTCGCAGATCTCCCGCATCTCCTCAGCGACCTCCGCGGGCTCTCCCTCAGCGTCGTAGGCGATCATGGTCGCGAGCCCGCACGCGATGTTCGTCGTCGGCACCACGTAGATATCGGCCTCTACCAGCTCTTTCACCGCTTCGGCCGTCGGCACGACGTTTTCGTTGTTCGGCAGCAGGACCACGGCTGAGGCACCGGAGCTCTTCACAGCTTGGACGAAATCCTCCGCGCTAGGGTTCGCGCCCTGCCCGCCCTCCACGACCACGGCGCCCATCGCCTCGAAGAGCTTATGGTTCCCCGCTCCCCGGCTCGCCACCACGAGACCCAGACTCGCCGCGGTCTTGGTCGGGGAGGTAGCTGGAGTGTCGCTGCCTGCTCGGATGCGGGTCTGGGCCTCCATATCGTCAATTTTGACACCAGAGAGCCGCCCAAAGCCACTCGCGTAGGTGAGGGCGCTGCCGGGGTCCTGGGTATGGAGGTGAACCTTGACGAGATCGTCGTCGGGGATTACGAGCACGTTCTTGCCGATCTCCTGGATGCGCGTCTCGAACTCTCCTTCGCCGCCGGAGAAATCGGTGACGATGAACTCTGTGCAGTAGCCCCACGCCTCCTCTGCCGAGTGCACCACGGTCTCTCGCAGGCGTTCCTCATCGGCCTCGGTCTCCTCCTCTTCAAGGCTCGACCGCGGCTCCTCGCCGCCCAGAGCCGCCGAGATGCCGTCCAGGATCACGGCCACACCCAACCCACCAGCGTCCACGACCCCCGCATCCTTGAGCACCCCCAAGAGCTCCGGGGTCCGCTTCACGGAAGCGTGCGCCTCCCAGGCCGCCGCCCGCAAAACCTCCAGACGATCCTTCTCTCCCCGCTCCACACACGAGCTAGCCGCGGCCGCGGCGTCCTTTACCACCGAGAGCATCGTGCCTTCGACAGGTTTGTGCACTGCTTCGTAGGCCCGCTCCTTGGCACAGTCGAGCGCCGCCACGAAGGCTTCGGCATCTAGGATGCGAGCCTTGCCCAGGGTCTCGCAAGCGCCGCGCAGGATCTGAGAGAGAATTACCCCGGAGTTGCCCCGCGCGCCCATGAGCGCAGCTCGAGAGACGACTTTGGCCGCCTCTTCCCTCTTGAGGTGGGGCGAGGCCGAGATCTCCTCGAGCACCGACCGGAGCGTCAGGAGCATGTTTGTCCCGGTGTCGCCGTCGGGGACCGGGTAGACGTTGAGTGCATCTATTGTCGACACGTGAGCAGCGAGGGCGGCGCGCGCGGCCGCGACAACGGTCTTAAGGTCAGCGCTTACCTCAGTGTCCTCGAGTTTTTTGGCCGTCCCTTCCATCACCCATCCTCAAGCCTCGACAAAGGCCGCCTCATCCCCAACGGCCTCTTAGCAGCTATGCCCTACATAAAGATCTGGTACAATCTCCGCCCGAGCCCGACCGCCGGAACGTTCCGCTGGCGACGCCGGGTTTCATCAAGTATTGGCCGGTATCCTAGCACAGGAGATTTCTCGTGGCGAAAGTTTGTTATTCCTGCGGAAAGGGCCCGAGCTTCGGCAACGCGCGCAGCCACTCCTTGCGCGCCACACGCCGGCGCTGGAACCCGAACCTGCAGAAAATCCGGATCCAGGAAGGCCCCTCGACGAAGCGCGCCTACGTCTGTACCTCTTGCCTAAAGGCATTCAAGGTTCAGAAAGCCGTGCCCCACGTGCGCCCCGCCGCGGAAACCACTTAAAGGCTCCTAGCCTGAAATGCTCCTTCCTCGTCGTGTCCAGACAGCCCATGCGATGCCTGGTCATCCTGCCGGCACTGTCGCCTCCATAGATCAACTATTACCAGGCAGGCAAAAACATTGCTTGAGGTCAGCAGGCTAGGCAGGGACCACCTCGCCGAGCAGGTGAGACATGCCGTAGATCGGCCGCACGTGAGGTGGCACATTGAGCGTGAGACCCAGGTAGTCGAAGGTCTGTTCGTTGATGTCCGCCTCCGCGCGCCGCGCGTAGTCCCTCCTCGTGCCATCGTCGGATCCGCATGACGTGCTCCAGCGGTAGGTTCGAAGTGTACGCAGTGTCAGATGACCGTCGGTGATCGCTCATAGGGGACAAGGTTGGCCTGAATTATTCACGCCAGACACTGCCTATCTTGGGATCGCGCGCCGGCGATCCTTCGGGGCGTGAGCCCCTGCTCTCCAGCCGTTCCATGAGCGAGGCCATCTCGATGGCGGTGGCCGCCGCCTCAAAGCCCTTATTGCCCGCCTTGGTGCCGGCCCTTTCGATCGCCTGTTCGATAGTCTCCGTGGTGATCACGCCGAACACCACCGGCAGATTCGTCTCCAGAGCCACCGACGAGATGCCGCTCGCGGCCCCGCCCGCGACGTAGTCGAAGTGGGCCGTGTCGCCCCGGATCACGGCCCCGAGACAGATCACGGCGTCATAGCGGCCCGAGAGGGCGAGCCCCTTTGCGGCGAGTGGTATCTCGTGGGAACCCGGCACCCAAACCACGTCCACCGCCGAGAGGTCGCCTCCGTGGCGCTTTATGGCATCCAAAGAGCCCGCGAGGAGCTCCTTAACGATGAAGTCGTTGAAGCGTGAGGCCACGATCCCGAAAGAATGGCCGGACGCTGCGAGATCGCCCTCGATGTAGTTGGGCCCCTTCTCCTCATCCACGCGTCTCCCTCCTAGAATCTCTCGAAGACGTGGTTCAACTTCTCTCTCTTGGCCTGGAGATACCGCTTGTTCTCGCCGTTTGGCTCCACTTCCAGCGGGATTCTCTCCACGATCTCAAGCCCGAAGCCCTGCAGACCCACGACCTTCGTCAGGTTGTTGGTCATGAAGCGGATGCGGGAGAGTCCGAGGTCTTTGAGGATCAAGGCACCGATGCCGTAGTCTCGGAGGTCCGGAGAGAAGCCCAAGCGCTGATTGGCTTCGACGGTGTCGAACCCTTCGTCTTGGAGGTGGTAGGCCTTCATCTTGTTCATGAGGCCGATGCCGCGCCCCTCCTGCTGCATATACACCAAGACCCCCTCGCCTTCTTCGGCGATGGCCAGCATCGCTTTTTCTAGCTGACCGCCGCAGTCGCAGCGTAAGGAGTGCAACGCGTCGCCCGTCAGGCAGGCTGAATGAACCCGCACGAGAACGTCTTCTTTGCCCTCGGGCTCGCCCATCACGAGCGCCAGGTGCGTCATGTCGTCCACGTCGTTCTCGTAAGCCCTGAGGCGGAACTCCCCAAACTCGGTGGGCAGGCGGGTCTCAACGGCGAACTTCACGTGCCGCTCGTAACGGCGGCGGTACTCGATGATCTGGGCGACCGTTACCATCTTGATGTCGTGCTCTTTCGAGAACTTCTCCAGGTCCGGGACACGCGCCATCGTGCCGTCCTCGTTCATGATCTCGCAGATCACGCCGGCGGGCTTCAACCCCGCCATGCGTGCGAGGTCCACCGCCGCCTCTGTCTGCCCGGCCCGCTGTAACACGCCGCCCGGGCGGGCGCGAAGCGGGAAGACGTGTCCCGGCATCTCGAGGTCTTCCGGTCCCGTCGCATCGTCCACTGCAACCCGGCAGGTGTGGGCCCTGTCGGCGGCCGAGATGCCGGTCGTGATCCCCTCCCTCGCCTCTATAGAGGCTGTGAAGGCAGTGCCCATACGTGAGGTGTTGTGCTGGGCCATGTCCGGGATCTCCAGGCGGTCTATGTTCTCACCGCTCATCGGCAGACATATCAGGCCGCGCCCATACGTGGCCATGAAGTTTATGTCCTCTGCGGTCACGAGCTCGGCGGCCATCGTCAGGTCGCCCTCGTTTTCCCGGTCCTCGTCGTCGCAAACGATGACCATCTTTCCGGCTCTGATCTCTTCTACTATCTCTTCTATCAGGCTAAACGGCATCTTCCACGCTCCTCTCAGAAGTCTGTAAACCCTTGTCCAACCGCGGCGTGAGCAGCCGCTCCACGTACTTGCCTATGACGTCCGCCTCCAGGTTCACCCGGTCTCCCACCGAGAGGTTCCGCAGGTTCGTCGCCTCTTTCGTGTGGGGCAGGATCGAGACGGTAAACGAGTTCTCCTTGAGGGAGACGATGGTGAGGCTGATCCCGTCCACGCACACACTACCCTTCCCGACAGCGTACTTGAGAACGTCTACGGGCGCCGAGAACTCCCAGATCTCGGCCCCGCCCTCGGGTTGCACCGCCAGAACTTCTCCCACCCCGTCTACGTGCCCCTGCACGATGTGCCCTCCAAACCTTGTCTCGGGAGTCATCGCCCGCTCCAGGTTGGCAAGATTTCCTTCCGCAAGGTCTCCCAACGCTGTCCGGCGCAGGGTCTCGGGCATCGCATAGAAGATGAGGATCTCCCCTTCCATCTCGTTGACCGTAAGGCACGCGCCGTTGACCGAGACGGAGTCGCCCTCACCGATGCCTACGGCTAGGTGCCCCGCATTTATCGCGAGCCGCGCCATACCGTCCTCTTCCACAGAGATCAAGCGCCCCGTTCCCTCAACCAGCCCGGTGAACAAGGTCCTCCTCTTTCTCTAACGGGTACAGCGTTACGGCAAAATCCTCCCCGACCCGCTCCACGGCCTCGACGCGGAACCCGGGGGCATCGTCCATGCCGGCGACCTTTAGGGAACCCACCAGCGGTACTCCTTCGGGCCCGAGCAGTTTCGGGGCGTAGAACAGGGTTATCTTGTCGGCAAGCCCCCAACCCACGAAACGTCCGGCGGTCTCCCCACCACCCTCGACCAGTACACCCCGGGTCCCCCTACGGCCCAGTTCCTCGAGCACGAAGACGAGATCCAACTCCCCACCCACGACCGGCGCCGGCACGACCTCAACCCCCGAAGCGCGCAACCTTTCCCCGCGGCTGCCATCATTGTCCTCACTCGCAAAGACAACGACCGGGTCCGTATAAGCCGTCCGGGCAAGCTGGCTATCGGTTCGCACGGTCAGATCAGGGTCGAGGACGATACGAGTAACAGGCGGAGGATAGTCGTAGAGGCCACGGGGGACGAGGAGCGGGTCGTCAGTCCGGACGGTGCCGGCACCGACGAGCACGGCCCCGGCCTCGGCCCGAAGCTCGTGCGCTCGATGTCTCGCGGCCTCACCCGTGATCCACCTGCTCTCGCCGCCCGGCGCGGCGATCCTGCCGTCCAGAGCCGTCGCAAGCTTGACGTGCACGAAGGGCCGCCCCGTGCGCATGAGGTGCGCGAACTGCTCGTTCTGCCTCTCGAAGTATGGGTCATCGAGGACCTCGACCTCGACACCTGCCTTGCGCAGGAGGTCTACGCTGCGCCCCCGCATCTTCGGGTTGGGGTCGAGGTGCCCGGTCACGACTTTCCTCACGCCAGCCCTCAAGATGGCATCGGTGCAGGGCGGCGTCTGGCCGTGGTGGTTGCAGGGCTCGAGCGTCACGTGCAGCTCGGCTCTTTCGGCGGCGGGACCTGAGCTTCTCAAGGCCGCGACCTCTGCGTGTTCGCCCCCGGCGCGGGAGTGCCAGCCCTCGCCGACCACCACGCCTTCGCGTACCAACACCGCCCCGACGAGGGGATTGGGGGCCGCGGTGTAGCGCCCGTGCTCCGCGAGTTCGCGGGCGCGTTGCATAAACCCGTCCCGAGCCACAGCTTCCTTTCTCCCATCCGGACTCTTACCGTCGGCGCCGGACTACGGCCTCGTCTTCTAGGCCTTCACCGGCTCAACCCTCGTGTTTTTCACGATCACGAGGGCTCGCGGGCTGTCCAGGGGGCTCATATCCCCCGCGGATTCACCGCCGGTGCGGGAATTTCACCCGCCCCCGAAAGTTACCGAAAGAGAAGCTACCACACTGTGATGGTACGGACAAGGAAAGCGTCACCCCGCGTTTTCGATACCTCTCCGGCAGCGGATCGGCCGTCCTCGATGGGACAAGAGTTGGATACGTAAAACATAGGTGGTGAGTGGTGCCGAGCAGAGTTTTCGATCAACTGCTTATCGAGCAGATAAAATGTTCAAGAACTCGTTCTCCCACGTGTCCAACATAGTCTTCTACTACGAACAGGGAAACCTGACCCAAGTGAAGAGGGAATTAGCCGTGACTTTCGTCCCAGCCCTGACGGTAGGAGCATTGAGTGCCTTAGCTCTGCCCATAGACGACGCGAGAGTACCCGCAGACGGGTGTTCGGGCAACCGCAATGCTGTAGACAAGCCTAGGGGCACTTCTATCCCTGATCTCGTTCAAGCAGAGCCGATTAGCCCGCCTGATCCAACTAACATTCCGCTTGCGTCTGGCGGGGCCCAGGGAGAGCTCATTCACAAGCTCCCTGCAACATTCGAGAGGGCGCGGGAGCTAACAGAACGCCGCTTTTAGGCTGGGGAGCCTTCTGTGTAGGGGCTCCTGCATTTTCGGTTTAAAGCTAGGAGATCTGGAGAATAAAAGTGATGTTGGAGCTGTACCTTGAGTAGGAGGTATGGACCAATGGACAGAGTAGCTTGAGACATAGAGGTACTCTGTTGAGATGAGTCCACGGCGTAACGTCGTGGCAGTGGCCAGGGACCTGCGGGGCTCCGGTCTTTTGTTTGCGGCTTGCCCAATTAGGGTAGGACGCAAGAGAACACACAGGCCGTGGCCGGTGTCCCTACGTTAGGGGCTCCGGCCAGCCTGGCCGTTGAGGCTCTCCGACCTTCTCGTTCCCTGGAGGGCCTTTGTCTCAGCCGCACCACCGGTCCTATTCATCGCGATGACATCGGGGCGAAGGGGGATGATGGAGATCTCCTGGACTATATTACGTTGCGGGGGTAGCTCTGTTGGACCGGAGCTATGCTGAGTGTCCGAACCAAGGTTCTCGGACACTTTGAGGCCAGAATGCATAAGCAGACCTGGGCTAGCCGAGTTATGCCTGTGCAGCTCGCCTACCTCTCTTACGCCACAGCGGCCCTACTCCTCTTCGCCTGCCAGCTCTTCGCGAGCCTCGTCCTCGGCCTCCTGAGGTGGAGGTGCACCTCTAGTCGCGACGGCAACCGTCAAGGCGATGGTCACTAATCCGAGTATGGCTACCAGCCAACGCGGCCACTGGATGCCCAGCGCCCTGTCTAGCGAATATTTACCGGGACCATTCAGCATAAGGGCCGTTGCGGCAGCCATATTAGTCGCGGGCAATTCAGCACCTCCCTCCGTTACCCAGATAGGTTTGTCCGCGTGAACTTTCACCGTGGCCATCACCATAGATCCTATTGCTCCGAGGGGACCAACCGGGTTGAGTAGCCCAAGAATCATGAGCAAGCCTCCCCCGAATTCGGAGAGGCCTGCTGTGATAGCCCAGGGACGACCGGGCTGTAGGCCGATGGACTCCATAAATTGGCTGGTATCTTGTAAACCGGGCCCCTCGAACCACCCGAACAACTTCTGTGATCCATGCCCGGCCAAGAACAGGCCCAGCACCAAGCGCAAGACCAGGGCCGCCAAGTCGCCCATTCTGCTCGCGTTTCTTCGTCTACCCATGCCTAGTCCTCCTCTTCCCACAACCCTACAGTGGAGTTTCCTCATAAGGACATTTAATTTACTACCCGCTCTGGGCCGGCGCTAGGGGGTGCCTGATAACGATTGTCAGGTCTACGAGCGCGAAGATGTCTCCGGGTCGCTCATGGCGAAGACGAGCCTGGCGTCCTCGAAGCGCAAAGGCAAGGACATGTACTTTCACATCCTCTCCTCACCGATCAAGTCTAGCGCTGCTGGGTCTATTTCGTCCTCCGGGAAGTCGGGGATAATGAGGTAGTCAAGCTTGACGCGTCCGGCGAGCGCACCCGCGAGGTCGGCCGGCACGACGTAGCCCAGTGAGAGGAGTAACTTCCCCAAGTTTCACTGGTCCCTTTCCTGCAGCTCGAGCAGGCGCTCGAGTTGCTCTCCAGTGATCTCGTCCTCTGAGATCCACGGCGTTGTACCCGACAACGAGCTCGCCGAGATCCACCTCCGACTGAGCGCCGGGCTCCGTTCTTTCGGCCCTTCCGACAGTCGTCGCATCCGCGGCACCCTGCGCGGGCCCGGCGCTCTTTGAGCCCAACGGCTGCTTCTTACAGGAGCGGCGATCTCTTCGATGACGGCTGAAATCGAGTACCCGGCGCTCGTCGTGAGATTGGTCCCCGCATGCGCATTCTCCGACTCGACCATCGCTACGACCAGGCACCCATTCTCTTGCTGTAAGGGCACGGCCTTATGCGGGAGGACGACATCCTCGCCTACGATACCCGAAACTCCAGCTCGGCTCCTGCCTGTACTTCGTCAAAGCGGCGGCCCATTTAGTCACGCGAGCGCATCGCTCATTGCCTCCAAGTTGGGTTCTCTGCCCGTCCAAACGCGCTGCGCTTGGATCCCCTGGTACAACAACAAACGTCCGCCGGGCACGGTGCGCGCCCCGTCCGCGCGCGCGCATCGGATCAGGGTGGTCTCCCTTCCAGCGAGGTAGACCGCGTCGCACACGACCTTGTCAGCGGTTAGGGCCTCGGCGGGTATCGGCAGGGGATCTTCCTCCTTCATTCCGAGGTACGTGGCGTTGATCAAGATCTCGGCCTCCTCTGCGATCTCGTCAACTTCGTCCAGCGGGCGCACCAGGACCTCGGTCCCGCGTGCAGCCTTCGAAAGCTTCTTGCAGAGCTCCTCGGCGCGCTTGGCGCTCCGGTTGACAACGTGGAGCCGGGATGCGCCTTCATTAAGAGACGCAGCGGCGATGGCGGCAGCCGCTCCCCCGGCACCGACTATCAACACCCTTCGTCCGGAGAGGGAGACGCTGGCCTCTCTACAGGCTTCGACGAAGCCGCTTCCGTCGGTGTTGAGGCCACGAAGCGTATCGTTTTCGACGACGACGGTGTTCACTGCGCCCGAGAGACGAACCGCCTCGTCCACCTCGTTCACCAGCGGTATCATCGCCTCCTTGTGCGGCAGGGTGACGTTGAATCCAACGAAACCCAAAGCTTTAAGCCCCTCCACTGCCTCGGGCAAACGCTCCGGCTGTACGTCCATCGCCACGTACGCGTAGTCTGCCCCGTCGCGGGAGAAGGCGGCGTTGTGCATGCGCGGGCTCAAGGAGTGCCCGACGGGGTGCCCGATCAGGCCGAGCAGCTTCGTACTTCCGGTTAACATAGTACCCATCGTAGCATCAGGAGGTACATGCCGTGCGAGACAGCACCGGTATGCAGCCGGCGGTTTTGTCCCGCGGCGATGGCCTTCAGCGTTCGGCCTCGGCCTCTTCCTTGGCTTCGAGGAACTCGCCTCCAGAGACTGCAGAAAAATAGCTGAGAGCCGTCCTCATCTGGCAGCGGGCTGCAGCCAGGGCTCCTACTCTTACCAAACTTACCAAACAGGCTCTAAGATAGGTCGTCAAGCACTGGCAGGCCGATTCCGCCCCCGCCAAGCAACAATAAGCCGTTTGAGAAGGACAACCAACGTCTTAGAGCGCCGATAGTTGTTAGCAGAAGGTTCCTATAAGCCATTACTACAAGCGTTATTCACTAATTACTTACATAGTGGTATCTCACCTTTTAGGTTGACGTAGATTCTCCCTTGTGCGAAGAACTCTGCCCGCTACTGCTTCGAGCAGGCTCTTCGGGGCCGCGCTGGCGTTTGCTTCATGCCTAATACCGCTGATGTACATTATTAGCCTGCTTGTGCAAGCGGCATGAAGAAGAAGACAGTACGTCAGATGACGCCAGCAACGATCATGAGAGTCGCTGTGGGAGGAGGTTAAAAGGTGACGACAGCCTACAAAGCCGCTTTGGTAGTCGACGGGGTATCAGAACAACCTGTCGAGGATGGTGTTGTCGTCATTCAGGACGAGAATATCGCGTTTGTCGGTAGAGGCGCGGACCTCCCGCCCGAGGCAGACGTCGTAAATCTCGGCGACGTTACGCTACTGCCCGGTCTGATCGATGCCCACGTCCACCTCGTCTGGAATGCTTCCGCCGAGCCTCATGAGCTGGTCGCGCGTGAGGAACGCGCCCTGACGGCGTTGCGATGTGCTCATAACGCTGCCTTGCATCTTAGGGCGGGCGTAACCACCGTTCGCGACACCGGCGCTACCGACGCCCTCTCGGTCGACGTGGCGCGAGCAGTAGAACTGGGTGTGCTCCCAGGCCCGCGGGTCGTCGCGGCGGGCCGCGTGGTTGCGATGACCGGTGGACACGCTTGGTTCCTGGGACGCGAGGCCGACGGCCCTGACGCGGTGCGCCACGCGGTCCGCGACGAGCTAAAAGGCGGAGCAAGCTGCATCAAGTTCATGGCCTCCGGGGGGGTCTACGGTCACGCCGAGAAGCCGGGTGCCCCGCAGCTCACCGTCGAGGAGATGCGAGCCGGAGTCGAGGAAGCCCACAAAGCAGGCCGCAAGGTCGCCGCTCACGCCTACTCGGTGGAGGCGATCTCAAACGCTTTGGAGGCCGGGGTTGACTCGATCGAGCACGGAAGCTTCCTGGATGCGAAGACCGCCGAGCGGATTCGGGATGAGGGCACCTACCTCGTTCCCACCATCTCCGTCTACGCCGCTATGTACGCGAAAGGTCCGGAGCTTGGTACCCCCGACTACATCCAGCGCAAGACCCCCGAGGTACTGAATGCCAGCAAGGAGGCTTTCCGGCTGGCGTTGGAGGCCGGCACTCTCATAGCCGCGGGCACCGACTGCGGGGCACCGGGCCACCCGCATGGAAGCCTGCCCGAGGAGCTTAGGCTGATGGTGGAAGCGGGCGCTACCCCGATGCAGGCACTCCGCTTCGGTACCGCGGCCGCTGCCGAGTTGCTGGGTATCGGTGAGGAGCTGGGAACGCTGGAGCCGGGAAAGAAGGCAGACTTGGTTGCGGTGGCTGGTAATCCGTTGCAGGACATAGGTGCTTTACGCGAGGTGCGGCTGGTGCTGCGCAACGGGGTCAAGGTTTCTGAGTAAGCCCTTATGCGCGCATCGTGCAGACGGCGCAAAATCATCGCCAGCCGCTGTAGAGTTGCTATTCTCGTAGACTCAGCTACCTTTTCTAGTGATTCTCCGAAAAAGGGAAGGGCCTGTCTAGATTACAACCATTCGACATGTTTGAAGAGAGCGTAGAGACCTACACTGATCGACACCATCAACGCTAGTGCGAATGGGTAGCCGAAGGTCCAGTGCAACTCGGGCATGTAATCAAAGTTCATCCCAAAGATGCCCGCAATGAGTGTCGGGACTACAAGGATCGCTGCCCAGGCGCTGATCTTCTTAGTTTGATCATTCTGTCTTACGCTAAGAAGGGTAAGGTTGACTACAAGAATGTTGGAGAGCATATCGCGGAAACCCTCGGTCCTCTCTGTCACCCGCAACACCCGGTCATGGAGGGCACGTAGGTAGCTCCTCACCTCGGCGTCGATGTCATCGTGCTCAACGCTTTCAGCAATCTG
This sequence comes from Actinomycetota bacterium, assembly GCA_030867425.1. Lineage (GTDB taxonomy): Bacteria > Actinomycetota > Rubrobacteria > Rubrobacterales > Rubrobacteraceae > Rubrobacter_F. The sequence continues at coordinate 13,756 of JALZFJ010000286.1, forward strand.
CTCCAATGACGTTGCCAATGGGCTTGTTGCTCGCTGTAACTCCAACAGCTTTTGCGAGAGCTGGTATATCCGCTGCGAGACACCTGGGTTTCCACCAAAGACTTCGCCCTCGACCTCTTCGATGGCTGCCCTTAAGCCCTCAAGTACTGGTTCATAGTCATCCACTACCTGATCCAGGATCTCATGCAGGATTGCTTGTGGTCCTTGGCGCAACGACTGCGGCTCGCCCTCCAGCTGTCGACGCGCTTCTTCCAAAGCCGGAATCTCTTCAAAGCTTACCGTGACGACAAAGTCTTTCCCTAGCAGAACACGCGCGTCGCTGAAGTCCACTTTCTCGGGTTCGTCCAGGTAACGAGCAGCCTTGAGCGCGACAAATAGCGAATCGCCGTACCGCACGAGCTTGGGCCTCTGGGGGGCTTTTATAGCGTCCTCGATTACCCGGGGAGGCAATTCTAACTCCTGCGCGACTGGTTCGAATTCCTCAGTTGTTGGTTTGTAGAGGTCGATCCAGGCCACTCCGTCGTGTAGTCGATGAAGGACCTCATACGTTTCTTGCAAAGAGCTGGGTTGTTCAGCAGCGCGTCGACCGTCAACATAGATGGCGTTGTCCACGATCATGGACCAAATAATATCGGGAAAGTGTGAATGAGAGTGTTGA
>JALZFJ010000324.1 GCA_030867425.1 Actinomycetota bacterium
TCTGGACGGCCTGGGTAACCGATGGCTCGGTTGTACTGCTTGCGTCTATCGATCCGTTTTCAAGGGCTGATACGTGGTCCGGGAAAGCTAGATATTCAGGCTGCACATCGTTTAGAGTTAGGCCAGCCTCTCTGAGCGGTACAACTGCGTCGATCTCGCTCGAAGTGCCTTCTGCCGCAATGCCAATGGTCAACCCGTTCAGATCTTCGAATCCGTTAAACTGACCGCTATCAACCAAGTCTTCCCGCACAAGGAGCGCCGAATAGCCCTGTCCTGGCGGATGCGAACCTTTATCTGCAACGTTCTTGAGGTCTAGGCCCCGCGCTACGGCGTTATACATACCGGCTGAGGGGGAGCCACCAGCTACATCCAAGTCGCCACTGCCCAAGGAGGGAACCGTCTCAGCGGCGCTCCTAAAAGGAATTAGCTCTAACTGGATACCTTGCTCTTCGAAATAGCCTTTCTCGTCAGCGATGTAGATCGCGGCATCGCTGGCGCTTTGAGCCGTCCCAACTCGAACAGTGGCGAGTTCTCCAGACTCGCCGCCACCACCCCCGCCACACGCGCTTACGGCAAATGCTACAGTGCCAAGAGCCACAAGAACCGCAGACAATGACCAGGCTAAGTTACTCCTGCCACCAAGCCCATAAAGACCAAAATTCCTCACATACGCCAGTAACCTTTTAGTTGCTAGCATTGACGCCTCCGCTCTTTACTACCGTCTATTTGGACTATTGTTAGTTCGCGTTCGACATCGTGACTGATGCTCACGCCGTCAGGCCTGTCCGAGAGCGCCCGGTTGATGGTGCATATGTAGACCTCGTGCTGGTGTTCGGCGTCCCCGCCCAGCTCGGGCGGGCGCAGCAGGCTCCCGACGTGATCCGCTCGAAACGGCGGCGTGGTTCGAATCAAGGCGGGTCCTCCTTCCCCATCGCCGTTCAAGGTACCGCGTATACTACTTACCGGCGGCCCCGCACCCGAAAACAGCCCCTTTACTACCCGTTTACCGACCATCACTCATCGAAAGCCGCCCCGACGTAGTTCTCAGCCAGAGACGTCGCCGCGGCCCGCGAGCTGGTCACGTACTCCAGCTCGGCGAGCTGCAGGTTGTGCTGGAAGCCTTCGTCATCGGGATAGCGGTGCAGCATCGAGGTCATCCACCAGGAGAAGCGCTGCGCCTTCCAGGCGCGCCGCAGGCAGGTGTTCGTGTAGTTCTCCAGCAGGTCGGTCTGGCCCTTCTCGTACCACGCCTGGAGGGCTTCAACGAGGGTCCGTACGTCGCGGACGGCGAGGTTCATCCCCTTGGCGCCGGTCGGCGTCACGATGTGCGCCGCGTCCCCGGCGAGGTAGAGCCGACCGTACTGCATCGGCTCGACAATGAAGCTGCGCATCCCGACGATGCCCTTCTCGACGATAGGCCCCTCGTTGAGCGCCCAGCCATCGTGGGTCTCGGTCCTCGTCTGGAGCTCCTCCCAGATCTGCTCGTCGGACCAGTTCTCGGCGTCGTCCTCCGGGTCGCACTGGAAGTACATACGTTGGATCTCCGGCGAACGCGTGCTGATCAGGGCGAAGCCGCGTTCGTGGAGCGTATAAATCAACTCCTCAGACGAGCGCGGCGCCTCGGCGAGGATGCCGAACCAGCCGAAGGGGTACTTCCGCTCGTACTCGGTACGCGCTCCCTCCGGGATGGAAGGCCGGCATACCCCGTGGTAACCGTCGCAGCCCGCCACGAAGTCGCACCGCAACTCATGGTCCTCTCCGTTCTTCCGATAGCGGATGGTCGGTTTCTGCGACTCGAGATCATGCAAGCTTACGGCTTCGGCCTCGAACAGAATTTGCCCGTCTGCGTCGAGCCGGGCGCTGATGAGGTCTTTGACGACTTCGTGCTGGCCGTACAGCATGATACGCCCGCCGGCGAGGTCGCTCAAGGGGATACGGTGTCCCTGCCTGTTGAACCGCAGCTCGATGCCCTCATGTACCGCCCCCTCCCGGTCCATACGCTCGCCAACACCCGTCTTCCTCAGCAGGTCGACCGTGCCCTGCTCGAGCACGCCCGCCCGGACCTCCGACTCCAACCTCTCGCGGCTGCGGAACTCTACTATCACCGACTCGATGCCCCGCAGGTGCAAAAGGTGCGAGAGTATCAGCCCCGCCGGTCCACCTCCGACGATGCCTACTTGTGTACGCACGCCTCCTGTTCCTCCTTCTCTACCACGGTCGTTAGATCAACAATCGGCGCTATTCGCTCGATTAGTCCTTCCCCTAGAACCCGGCCTCCAACATAAAGCTCTGTCTAATGTCGCCGCTCTTCCATGTCTATGCCGTGCAGGCGTGTTAGGTTGCCGCCAAGGATCATACTCCTAACCTCAAGATAGCGGATATATCTCGCCTGCGAGTAGCTCAGGTTCACGCCCCCGGGCATGTTCCGCGCTCGCTGCCGAGATGTACCGAAGCCGAGGAGCATCATTTTGGTTCTCCTCCTCCCGGTTCTGGAGGCCCGTCGTGTTCGGCGAAGACGCTTTGGGCGACGGCGAAGGCGGCGTTGGCGGCCGGCACCCCGCAGTAGATGGCGCTGTGGAGCAGGACCTCCTTGATCTCGTCCGTGCTCAAGCCGTTACGCTGCGCCGCGCGGACGTGCATCTCTAGTTCCTCGAGCCTGCCCAGGGCCACCAACGCGGTCAGGGTGATGCAGCTGCGCGTTTTGCGGTCCAGGCCAGGGCGCGCCCAGATCTCGCCCCACGCGTAACGGGTAATGAAGTCCTGGAAGTCGGCGGTAAAGGCTGTAGTGCGCTCGACCGCGGCATCGACGTGCTCGTCCCCGAGCACCTCGCGGCGGACTCGCATGCCACGATCGTAGGCCAGATCGTTCACTAGCATACCCTCCCTTCCGATACCGGCCCGAGGTGGGCCAACACCGCTCGCGTGATCTTCTCGGGTCGCTCGACGTTGGGCAGGTGCGCCGCCCCTTCGACGACTAGGAGGCGCGCCCCGGGGATCGAATCGCGGAGAAGCTCCGCCTGTTCGGGCGGGACAGCGGGGTCGTCGGCGCCTACGATTACGAGCGTGGGAGCGGAGATCTCGCCGAGCCTGTCCCGCAGGTCCGCGTCCCGGATAGCCTCGCAGCAGCTCGCGTAGCCCTCGGGTGGCGTCTCCCGCAGCATACGCCCGGCCCATTCGACCGTTTCGGGGCGGTCCGCTCGGAACGCCGGGGTGAACCAGCGCTCCACCACGGCGTCGGCGATGGCGCCGACGCCGTCCGCCCGGACCGTCCGCGCGCGCTCCTCCCACATCTCGGGCGGTGTGAATTTGGCCGAGGTGCAGCACAGCACGAGGCGTTCGATACGCTCCGAGGCCTCGCTCGCGAGCCACATGCCGACCATCCCCCCGATGGAGTGACCGCAGAAGGAGACGCGCTCGACCTCCAGCCGATCCAGGAGCGCGAGGACGTCCCGCCCGAGGTCTTCGATCTCGTACGGGCCGGGCGGTACGGAAGAGCCGCCATGTCCACGGTGGTCGTAGCGCAGTAGGCGGAAGCGCTCGCGAAGCGTGGGCGCCTGATCGTCCCACATGCCTAGCGCAGTGCCTAGCGAGTTCGCCAGAACGAGCACGGGCGCGTCCTCCGGGCCCTCGACCAGATAGTTCAGCTCCACCTTGTCGCTCGTCGTCATGCCGGTCCCTCCTTACGATAGAACTCGAGAGCCCGATTCACGAACGCCCCGGCCGACCCGAGGTAGCGCTCCGGGTCGAGCGCGGCGTCGATCTCCTCGGCCGACAGCACCTCGCGCAGGTCGGGCTCGGTCAAGAGCTCGTCGCGAAAGGGCTTGC
>JALZFJ010000329.1 GCA_030867425.1 Actinomycetota bacterium
CGCCGCCCACGGGGTCGAGGATCACGTCTGCCCCTCGGCCTTCGGTCGCCTCTTTAACGACGTCCACAAAGTTCTCCTCCTTGTAGTCCACCGCGATCTCGGCCCCCAAAGCGCGGCAGATCTCGACCTTCTCCGAACCGCCGGCCGTAGAGATCACGCGGGCGCCCGCGGTCCTCGCCAACTGTATAGCCGCCGAGCCCACGCCCCCCGCGCCCGCGTGCACGAGGATCGTCTCTCCTTCCTTTAGACCCGCCCGCCGGTGGAGGCCGACGTGGGCCGTCTGGTAGGCGAGGTGCATCGCCGCCGCTGCCTCGTAGGGCATTCTATCTGGGATGGGGAAGACGGAGCCCTCGACGGGAACGGCGACTCTCTCGGCGAACCCGCCTTTGGGGAGCAGAGGAGTGGCGATCACGCGCGTCCCTGTCGCGAGGCCCACGTCGTCGGCCTCAACGACGGTCCCAGAGACCTCTGCGCCTGGGGTGAACGGTAGCGGCGGTCTTTCCTGATACTTGCCCTGGCAGAGGAGGATGTCGAAGAAGTTCAGGGCCGCCGCCTCGACCTCGACCACGACCTCTCCCGGGCCGGGCTCCGGTTCCTCCACATCCTCCAGCTTCAGGGCTTCCTTCGGGTCTCCGAGCTCGTGCACCCGCCAGGCGCGCATCGTGAGGTCCTCCTTCCGCTCTCTGGTACGGAGCCCGAGCTTACCAACTGTCGTCCGGCGGGACCAGCCGTAGCTGGCGTAAGCCTCGACGCGCTGGTAAGCTCGCAGAGGTGCACCTCTAAGGAGCGAGCAGAGGAGGAACTCTATGCTGCGGGTAAGGGACACTATGACGCGGGAGGTCGTGACGGTCGGGCCGGAGACGAGCGTGGCCGAGGCTTGGGGACTGTGCAGGGAGAGGAACATCCGGCACCTGCCCGTGGTGGAGGGTGGGCGCCTGATCGGTATCGTCTCCGATCGGAACCTGAGGGACGTTAGCCCGCCTAGGGCAACGCTCGATCAGGAGAACACCCTTGGGTGGGTGCGTATAAGGGACGTGATGAGCCCCGAGGTCGTTACGGCGCACCCTTTGGATACTATAGAGCACGCTGCGCGCGTGATCTACGAACGCAAGTTCAACTGCCTCCCCGTCGTCGCCGAAGACGAGCTGGTAGGCATCATCACCTCCTCGGACCTCGTGCGTACCCTCGTGGAGCTCGTCGGTGCGACCGAGATAGGCAGCTGGATCGAGGTCGAGGTCCCGAACGAGCCCGGCCAGCTGGCTAACGTGACCGAGGTTATCCGGGATCGACACGTCAATATAGGCGGTGTCTTCCTCGGCCCGGCGGGCCGGGAGACCTACCGCACCATCGTGCTGCGCCTTGAGACCACCGATCCCACGAGCATCGCTGAGGCCCTCACCTCCGTCGGCTACGTCGTGACCTCCACCGAGTCTAGCGCGCCTACAGAGCGCTACCTCGAACGGAGGTAGTGGGCCGGCACTAGCCGGTGCCGAACAGGCCCTCGCCAGCGTCGGGCTTCAGCTTGCCCTCCTTGTCCAGGTAGTCGCGCCAGGAGCGCTTCGGGCTGTAGCCGAGCATCTCTTTGGCCTTGGCGATGGAGATGCCGGAGGCGTCCTCGCGAGCTAAAGGTTTCTTTATCTCTACCTTGTCGCCGTAGTGCTCCCGGACGATCTCCTCGAAGGGGCGGTTGCCGACGTTGTCAGGGGAGGCGATGTAGAAGACCTCGTGGCCTGGCAGGTCGGACTCGGTGGCGAGCACTATCGCGTCTGCCAGGTCGTAGACGTCTATGTAGCTCCAGAAGTTCGGGCTCAAGACCGAAGCATCCCGGACCTGCGGCCCCAGGTTTCGCTCATAGTTGCCCTCGTGCTGCACCCAGGAGGGGCGGATCGAGACGCAGCAGATGTCCGAGCGGCGAACCGCCGCGTCCATGAGGAGCTCGCCGAAGTATTTGGCGGTCGCGTATGGGTCCTGCGGCCGGATCGGGTGCTCCTCGTCCACCGGCACGTAGTCCGGCAGGAAGTCGCGTTCGGGGAAGAAGAAGCCCGGCACGGTCTCACTGGAGATATTGACGAAGCGTGAGATGCCAAACCGGATCGCTGCTTCCAAAGCGTTGAAGACGCCCATGAGGTTATTCTGGAAGACGATGTGCGGAGGGTTGTGCGTCGGCTCGGGGATGGCCGCGGCGTGCACGACGGCCTCCATCCCTCGCACCACGGCGAACATCTCGCCCGCGTCGGTGACGTCGGCCTGGACGTACTCGGGCTCGCCTTCTACGGGGCGCTCGAAGACGGGTGGGGAGAGGTCCGCGGCCCAAACTTCGTGCCCGGCCTCCATAAGTGCTGCCCCCGCGGCTTTACCGACCTTTCCCCGCGCCCCGGTCACCAGCACCCGCATGTCCTATCTCCCTTCTTTTGCCTATAAATATCGCCGGATAGTACACCAGCTCGCATGCTGCGGCGATTGTGGGGTTTCGCCGGTCGGTCGGGAGGGTAAGGGCGCACCATGCGAGTGGTCATCGTCGGCGCTACGGGGAACATAGGGACGAGCGTGCTGCGCTCTTTAGAGGGCGAGGATCGCGTCGAATCCGTCCTCGGGATCACCCGCCGCCTACCACGGCTTAGTATGCCGAAGGTAGAGTGGGCCGAGGCAGACGTTACCAGTGACGACCTCGTTCCCCTTTTTAGGGGCGCGGAAGCCGTGGTCTCTCTGCACTGGCTCATACAGCCCTCGCGGGATCTGAACAAGCTGTGGATGGTGAACGTCGAGGGTAACTCACGCCTCATGCGGGCCGTGGAGGAAGCGGGGGTGCCCGCGCTGCTCTACTCCTCGTCGGTCGGGGTGTACTCGCCGGGGCCGAAGGATCGCTACGTCGACGAGAGCTGGCCCAGGGACGGCGTGGCGACCTCGCACTACGGCAGGCAGAAGGCCGAGGTCGAGAGGAGGCTGGACCGCTTCGAGGCGGAGAACGAGGGCGTGCGGGTGGTAAGGGTACGCCCGGCGCTGGTCTTCAAGCGCGAGGCGGCGGAGGGGATAAGGCGGCTCTTCGGGGGACCGTTCTTCCCGAGCTTCCTCGCGAGGCCGGAGCTCATAAACTACGTCCCGAGGATCAAGGATCTCCGGGCGCAGGTGATCCACTCCTACGACGTGGGAGAAGCGTTCCGGTTGGCGCTTGTGAACGAGGGCGCGCGCGGCGCGTTCAACGTCGCGGCGGAGCCGGTGTTGGACGCCGAGGAGATAGGCCGGATCCTGAACGCCAGGCCCGTGCCGGTCTCGGGAAGGCTCGCCCGCGCGGGTGCCGACCTCTCGTGGCGCCTGGGGCTGCAGCCGGTACCCGCCGGCTGGTTCGACCTCGCGACGCAGGTGCCGATCATGGACACCGCCAGGGCTCGCGCCGAGCTCGGTTGGACGCCCCGGTACGATGCCGGGGACGCCCTCCTCGACGTGCTGGAGGGCTTGAAGACTGGCGCCGGGCTCGATACGCCGCCGCTCTCGCCAGGAACGAGCGGGCCCATGCGCATCAGGGAGATACTTACCGGCGTCGGAAGGAGGGAACCGTGAGAGCTGTGGTGTGGCACGGGAAAGAGGACGTGCGGGTAGACAATGTGCCGGACCCGATCATTCAGGAACCCACGGACGCCATAATCCGCGTAACCTCGACCGCCATCTGCGGCTCGGACCTACATCTCTATAGCAAGCTCTACCCCGTCATGCGGGAGGGCGACATCATCGGCCACGAACCGATAGGCATCGTCGAGGAGGTCGGAAGGGACGTTACGCACATAAGCCACGGCGACCGGGTCGTGATCCCCTTCAACATCTCCTGCGGTCACTGCTACTTCTGCAACGAAGAGCTCTACTCCCAGTGCGAGAACACGCGAGATCGAGGCAAACTCCCCAAGGCCGCGAGCCTTCTGGGGCGAGGCAAGGGCGCGAGCCTCTTCGGGTACACGCACCTCTACGGCGCCGTCCCCGGCGGCCAAGCCGAGTACCTGCGCGTTCCGCAGGCGCACTTCGGACCCGTGAAGGTGCCCGAAGGTCCGCCCGACGAGCGGTTCCTCTACCTCTCTGACGTGCTACCGACCTCCTGGCAGGCGGTCGACTACGCGGACGTGCCCGAGGACGGAACTTTAGGGGTGTGGGGCCTGGGAGCGATCGGCCAGGTGTGCGCCAGGATCGCCTACCATCTCGGAGCGGGACGCGTTATAGGCGTCGACAACGTCCCCGAGCGGTTGGCCCTCGCCTCGAAGTACGGCGTGGAGACCATCGACTTCTCGGCGGTGGACGACGTGAAGGAGCTCGTGCTCGAGATGACGGCCGGCCGGGGTGTAGACGCCGCGATAGATGCGGTGGGTATGGAGGCGTCCGGGTCGCTGGTCGGTTCGATCCTCCAGACGACGAAGGTCCAGCTCGACAAGGCGACCGCCCTGCGCGAGTGCATGGCTTCGATAAGGCGCGGCGGGACCCTCTCTATCAGCGGCGTCTACACGGGCCCGATTCAGATGTTCGAGCTTGGGGACCTCTTCGACATGCAGATCCAGGTTCGGATGGGCCAGGCAAACGTCCGCAAGTGGGTGGACGACATCTTGCCTCTCCTCAGCGACGACGATCCTCTCGGGACCGAAGACTTCGCCACCCACGAGATGCCGCTCGATGATGCGCCTTTGGGCTACGAGATCTTCCAGAAAAAACAGGACGGGGCCATCAAGTGCGTCCTGAAACCTTAGCCTGGCGACCCACGACCCAGAGGCCCCTTCAGATAGACCGAAATGCGGGTAGCGGACGCGTCGGTGCCCCTTCGGGATTCGAGGCTTTTTTAAGGTTGTCGAGGTTGGACTTTATCTGGGGTTGATCTCGCGCCCCACCAACGTCTCGAACAGGCTAAAGAAGCCGCTCATGCGCCCCTCGCCCCTGGCGCTGAGCCTCGTGCCCGCTTCGTCGACGGGCACCAAGACGAAGTCGAGCACGAAGGACGCGGCATTCCAGGCGTAGGCGAACGAGAGCTTCTCGTCCTTTTCGTACCCTATTACTTCGCCGAGGAGCTCTATCCGCTGCCCCTAAACGTCGGGGTCCTGCCGGAACGTGCTACCTGCCTCTACCGAGCCGCGAGTATCTTCTCGCTCGTACGAAAATCCGGCTGCCACCGCGCCCAGTTCTCGAGATCGGCCACGAAGGCGAAGACCTCTTCGGAGGGCCTGCGCATCACCACGCTCTGCCCGACCTCAATGATCCCGACACTATCTTAAGTACCTCGACGGCGTGGCTCGATCAACGGGAATGCACCGCCTCTATCGCCGCGTGCCAGAAATCGTCCTTCTCGCCCGGTACGAAGGGCAGGTAGAGGGCCACGCGATCTATGAGCCCTTCGTACCGCTCTCGTAGCGCGGGACCGACCTCCTCCGGGGTGGTCTCGACGGCGAAGGTATAGAGCATCTCGTCCGTTACGAGCTTCGGCATCTTGTCCCACTCCTTCTCTCGAGCGAGAGAGCCGAGCTTCTCGCCGACCTCTTCCCATCCGTGCGCTTCCAGCACGACGCGGTAGCTCGGCGTCGAGGCATAGAAGGCGGCCTGAGCGCGCATCTTTTCGCGCTGTTCTTCCACGTCCTCTGTGCTCTCCCCGGTGATGACGAAGACGCTGGTGGCTAGCTCGACGTCTTGGGGGTTGCGGTCCCCTTCTCTGGCGCCCCTCTCGACGGCGGGTTTGACGACCTGGCGCACATACTCGGGGGTGTGGAAGGGGTGGACGTGGAAGCCGTCGCAGAGCTCGCCGGCTAGAGCCGCCAGGCGGGTGTTGACGCCCGCGATGTAGATCGGGACCTCGGGGTGCTCGATGGGGCCGGGGTTGAAAAACGGGGTCATCAAGGTGTGCCTGTAGAACTCACCCTCGTAGTTCAGGGGGCCTTCGGTCTGGAACGATTCCCAGATCGCCCGGAGCGCGAGGACGTAGTCCCTCAGGCGGGAAGCGGGCTTGTCCCAGGGCATAGAGAATCGGCGCTGTATGTGGGCCTTGACCTGGGTTCCCAAGCCGAGGATGAAGCGCCCGCCGGAGAGGTCCTGCAGGTCCCAGGCTACCTGCGCCGTCGTCATCGGCGAGCGGGAGAAGGCGATAGCGATGGAGGTACCAAGGTCCAGGCGCTCCGTGGCGTTGGCGGCCACCGCTAGCGGGAGGAACGAGTCGTGCTTGGTCTCGCTGGTCCAGAGGCCAGCGAACCCCAGCTCCTCGGCGGCACGTCCTACCTCGTCTATCCCGGGGAGGTGCTTCCCCTCGACCGCGAGCCCCGCGTCTAGCTTCATCTGACTAACTACTTAAGGTAAGAGTATGAGCTTGCCGGTGCTCTTGCGGCCTTCAAGGTCGCGGTGGGCCTGTTCGGCGTCGGAGAGCTCGTAGGTGCCGCCGATGCGGACGTCGAGGTTGTTCTGCCCGATCCAGGAGAAGAGGCTCTGGGCTCGCCACAGGAGTTCTTCACGGGTCGCGGTGTACTGGGCGAGCGCCGGACGGGTGAGGAAAAGGCCGCCCTTCTGGTTGAGGATTTGGGGATCTAAGGGGGGCACCGGCCCGCTCGATGCGCCGAAGAGGACCATGTAACCACGGGGCCTCAAGACGTCGAGGCTGCCATCGAAGGTATCCTTGCCGACAGAGTCGTAGACCACGTCAACGCCCTCTCCGCTCGTGATGCGCTCCGTCTCCTCGACGAAGTCCTGCTCGGTGTAGAGGATCACCTCGTCCGCTCCCGCGCCTTTGGCGAGCTGGGCCTTCTCCTCGGTGCCGACAGTTCCGATGACGGTAGCCCCGCGCATCTTGGCGAGCTGGCAGAGCAGGAGCCCCACGCCCCCCGCCGCAGCGTGCACGAGCGCCGTCTGGCCTTCCTCTAG
>JALZFJ010000331.1 GCA_030867425.1 Actinomycetota bacterium
GAAGCTGGACCCGATACGCCTTTGAGCCGTTGGTTCCTCGCCCGCCGCGACGCTCTACCCGGCGGAGACCTCCCCGAGAACCCGGAGTACTTGCCGGTGTAGCAGCTGGTAGCCGTTAATTTTTGATTAGCCGTTAATTTTTGATATTTATTTTGAGGTTCAGATCCAACGTCGCACCTGTGCCTTGTAGCGTAGGTACTCTTCGCCGAACTTGCGTTCCAGGTAGCGTTCCTCACGCGCGATCACGCCACGCTGTATTACGAACAGCGACACTGGTAGAAAGAGGATGGCCCAGAGCATGTTCGCGAGGCTGGCTATCCCCGCGTAGATCATGGCCATCGAGAGGTAACCGGGTTACGGGTGTGGCGGTATGGCCCGTTCGTGACCACAAACGACACCGGCTCCCCGGGATCTACCGGCGTACCGGCGTGCCTGAGAGCGCGGAAGGACCAGCTCCCAAGCAGTAACCCGCCACCGACGAGCGGCCACCCGAGGATACATGCTACCCTGAACGGCAAGAAGGGAACCGGGAACTTCCTGTTGAGCAGCAAGCCCAGAATCAGAGGTCCCAGGTAGATCAGGGGCGGAGGCACGACGACCCCCGCGTTGTCTCGTTCTCCGTTGCTTACGGTTTCTCATCCTCCTTCCCAGAAGAGAATTGACCGCATTCTATCGCTTTGCCTTACCGAGCAAGAGCCTTCCGAGCTGATGGCGACTCACCGGGGGCAGAAGATCACGAGCGCTTTGCCGCTCCCGTTTACCTGTAGCCAGGGGTTGGAATAGAATCGGTATCTTGAATGAACGGAAATATTCCGGGGAAAGGGCTTAGAGCATGGAGACGATACCCAGCGCGAGCTACAGCTTGACTTTGAGGGTGGAATTGCCAAATCGGGCGGGTTCGTTGGGCAAGATCCTGACGACCATAGGCGAGGCGGAGGGCATGATCGGGGCGGTGGACATCGTCCGGATGGATCAGGAGAAGAGCACCCGCGACATCACGGTCAGCGCCCGCGACTCCGAGCACGGGCAAAAGATAGTCGAGGCCGTCGAGGAACTGCCGGAGACGCAAGTGCTCAACGTCTCCGACCGCACGTTCCTGATGCACCTCGGAGGCAAGATCGAGGTCCGCTCGAAGATGCAAATCCGCACCCGCGACGACCTCTCGATGGCCTACACCCCGGGCGTCGGCAGGGTATGCCGCGCCATTGCCGACGAACCCGAGCGGGCCTTCAACCTCACTATCAAGCGCAACGCCGTCGCGGTCGTCACCGACGGGACCGCCGTGCTGGGCCTCGGGGACATAGGACCTCGGGCGGCGATGCCGGTGATGGAGGGCAAGGCGATGCTCTTCAAGGAGTTCGGGGCCGTGGACGCGTTCCCCATCTGCCTTGACACCAAGGACACGGACGAGATCGTGGAGACCGTAAAGCGGATAGCCCCGGCGTTCGGCGGGATAAACCTCGAGGACATCTCTGCCCCGAGATGCTTCGAGATCGAGGAGAGGCTCAAGGAGGAGCTCGAGATACCGGTTTTCCACGACGACCAGCACGCCACGGCGGTCGTGGTCCTAGCGGCGCTCATCAACTCCTTGAAGATAGTTGGCAAGGAGGTGAAGAACCTCAAGGTGATCGTCAACGGGGTCGGCGCATCGGGGGTGGCGTGCGCCAAGATATTGATGTCTGCTGGTGTGAAGAACATCATGGGCTGCGACTCAAAGGGTATCGTCCACGAGGGGCGAGAGGACCTTAACGCCTCGAAGAGGTGGTTCGCTGAGCACACGAACCCGGAGGGCCGCACCGGCGAGCTCGACGAGGCGGTCAAGGGCACGGACCTTTTCCTGGGGCTCTCCGTGCCGGACGTTCTGACGGTAGATCACCTCGACTCGATGGCCGAAGATCCCATAATCTTCGCGTTAGCTAACCCCGACCCCGAGATAAGACCGGAGCTTGCGATGGGCCACGCCCGCATCATCGCCACGGGCCGCAGCGACTATCCGAACCAGATCAACAACGTCCTCTGCTTCCCCGGCATCTTCCGCGGCGCTTTGGACGTGAGGGCACGCGAGATCAGCGAGGAGATGAAGCTCGCGGCCGCCCACGCGATAGCTGAGGTGATCCCCGAGGAGAACCTCTCGGAGGACTATGTTATACCTTCCGTCTTCAACGAGCGCGTCGCCCCTGCCGTCGCCGAGACGGTCTCCGAAGCGGGCAAGGAGAGCGGGATGGCCCGCCGCATTAGCCAGCAGGAGCAACAGATGGGCACCGCACCGGTGGACTTTTAGCTCCTGGATAAAACCCGCGCGGCATTCAAATATGCTAGTGGGAGAGCTCCGGCAGATCTTGAAGTGCCAGCCGCCTGCAGCCTATCAAAATCCCGCAACTTCTTGCGACGCCACAAGATGTCGTGATGGCTTCCCGACCTGCAGGATACGTCAAGACGCGAGAAATCCCGGCTGGAGCAGAATGAGATGCAGGGTCGTGTACAAAGGTTTCGGAAACACAGCTTGTCGGCCATTCGGTGAATAGAGACAATCCGCCTTCGTGCGCGGTTATTCATCGCTCCCACTTATCTGGTGTGCCACAGCCAACTCTATCCCAACCGAGCCTACGTAGACGACGGTCGTCAAGAAGGCGCTGACCGGCCACGCTACCGTGCCTTGTATCAGTGTCCCGACGGCGTACGCGACCCCGAGTGCAAGTCCGACCGAAAAGAAGGATAAAGCTCCCGCAAGTGACTTGACGTTGCTTGGCTGGTCCTCAAGCTCTTCCTGAAAGAAGCCAGAGGCCACGCCTGCGATCAGCGCGAAGGCGATGACAGCTCCTATAGCGAAGACAACGATCTCTAAGGCTCCAGTATCGCTTCGAGAGGTTTGCAGAAGTGCGAAGGCGCAGGTGATGCTAACGGAGTAGCCGTAAGCCGTGACGTTGTTGCGAGTCGCGGTATCGACTCCCTGCTCGATGAGCCTGAGAAACCCCGAGCCGCGTTTTTGGGGACGCTTTCCTTCCACCATTTGGTGATCCTTCCTATCGTCCTTATCTCGCCGCGTAGCCAACCAGAAGAAGGATAAAGAAGAAGGCGCACCACTGCACAGCTGAGTTGCCGAGGACCTTGATGAACCTTTCCGAAAAGGGGCATGAGCACTACTGCTCCGACTTATGTTGGACTCTAGCTTACCGAACGGAGGAAAGTGCCTCAACTTCGCCTTGCGCCAGCCCGGACATTTGTTGTCCGCAGACGTGTACCTCCTGTCCCCTCGCATACTCGTCTCCTCCCACCGGCGGTGGCGGGTACTCGGGTCGGGTGTGGGGTTTGTTCATTCTCTTAGTCGGATTAGAGACGTACGTTTAATATAGAACCAAGGCTTGACGGTAGACTTCTTACTCTATTAAGGTTCCAAAAGGAACCTCGACTCTAAGCGTCGGACGCACAGGGGAGAAGTTGCAAGAAGCGCGACTTAAGCGGCCGGATGCACTGTCTTAGAGTCAGGGCTTCTACTTCCGCTATTCTTAGGAACGGAGCACTAGGAGAAAGGAGCGTGGAAAACGATGGGAGTTAGAAGGACATCGGGGGGAGACTACGATCTCTCCAACCCGGTAGAAAGCTTCGTAGATACAGTGCGCCGGGTGGTGCTTCAGCCGGTAGGGTTCTTCGCGGGTCTGCCCCGGAGCGGTACCCTCCTCAATCCACTGGTCTTCGCCCTCATCTGTACTGAGATATCTGTGATCCTCGGCGGTATTCTGGGGCTGGTTGGAGTCAGGGAAGGTTTCGTGGCAGGGTACGGGTTCCAAGTTCCCGAGAACCAGGATTTTGGGGAATTTATAGGGTCGGTGATCTTCGCACCTATAGGCAGCGCTATCAGCGTTTTTGTTATAGCCGGGATTGCACATCTGCTGGTGATGCTGATTGTGGGGGCTACGAACTCGGGTTTCGGAGCTACCTTCCGGGTGGCTTCCTATGCGTCGGTCACTTCCCTGGTGAGCTGGATACCGATCATCGGGGGGCTTCTGGGCCTGTACGGGATCTACCTTGCCGTGGTAGGCATCAGGGAGATGCATCAGACAACCACGGGCAAGGCCGCTATTGTGGTCCTGTTCCCTGTGATACTGATCCTGTTGCTGGCTTTGCTGGGTTTGCTGGTAGCAGGGGCGGTGTTCTTTAGCCGCATGAGTTAGAGAGGGCTGAGTCCGAGAAACACCATTGCGGCCCAGAAGCAGACGTTGAGTTCGGTACCCGGTGACGAGATACGACGAGGGTGGAGTGCCAGCCAAAATAAGAAGCAGAAAGGTCTGTGAGAAGAGCGACATCAGCACAAGAGGTGATCGCAAGGCCGCGCTGATAGCACGGGTGAAAGCTGACTACCAAGGGTTAAGAAGCCAACAGCGCCCACCGCTGGGCGTGATACAAGAGAGGAGTTTTCTATGATAGTGACGACGACGACTGCAATCGACGGGCGGCCGGTAGCCGAGTACGTTGGCGTCGTAACCGGCGAAGCAGTCTTGGGGACAAACGTCTTTCGAGACCTTTTTGCTGGCCTTAGGGATATCGTAGGAGGCCGTGCGGCCGGCTACGAGAGGTCGTTGAGGGAGGCGAGGGAGACGGCGCTAGAGGAGATGGTCACGGAGGCTGAGCAGCTGGGTGCTAATGCGGTAGTAGGGGTGGACGTAGACTACGAATCTGTTCAGGTAGGTGAAGGGGGTAGCATGTTGATGGTCAGCGCCTCGGGCACGGCCGTCAGGCTGTAATGCTCCCCGGCGGAGTAGTCCTACTGGAGGTGTGCCGACCTCAGAATCAGTAGCAACGAGCTGCAAAGGGAAGCAAGTCGCAAGACGAGAAGGAGAAAGCAGCATGAAGGTGCTGGTGAGCGCGGCGAGCAAGCGCGGGGGATTTCGCTGGGCTTATAATGCCGAGAGTGACAAGACGGAAAGGGGAAGTAGATGAGCATATTACCGACGAAGGTACTCTTGGCGACCGACGGCTCCGAGGATGCTGCTTTGGCGACTCGAACGGCTGTCGACCTGTGCAATAAGACCGACTCGGAGCTGCATGTCGTCACGGTCGCTCGCGTGGAGTACCGCCCTGGGTACGACATTCCAGAATCTGGTGATCTACTCTCGGAAGTTTATCGAAGCCTTGAGCAGGAGGCTCAAGAGCTACTCGATGAGCAGGTGAAGAAGGTCGAGGAAGCTGGAGGGATTGTTGCAGAGTCTTACCTCAGGAGTGGCCGGCGAGATCGGGAGATAGTTGCCCTAGCCGACGAGATCGACTCCGGGCTTATAGTGATGGGCAGCAGGGGCCGGGGTGGGGTAAGGCGAGCTCTCATGGGCAGCGTCTCCGATTCGGTTGTCCGGCACGCTCATTGCCCGGTCTTGGTTGTGAGGGGAGAAGGGGGGGAGGAAGAGAGAACGGCTATCACCTTCCCAACAAAGATCTTGGTAGCTACCGACAGCTCAGAGGAGGCGACTTTAGCCGCCAGAACCGCCGCTGACATAGCTGCTAAGACCGAGTCAGAGGTGCACCTCGTGCACGTCAGGGGCATGCCAGTGTATATCGATCCTGGCTCCGAAGCACCGAGGGTCGCCTCTGGGGCCGCTGAGGAGACCATCAGAAGAGAGGCTCAAGGAGTCTTAGATACCCAAGCAGAGCAGCTTGAGGCTGCCAATGGCAAGGTGACACAAACGCATCTTAGATTGGGCCGGCCTGTCGAGGAGATCATCGTCCTGGCAGACGAGATAGATGCCGAGTTAGTGGTGATGGGCAGCAGAGGTTTGGGTCGCGTACGACGGCTGCTTCTGGGTAGTGTTTCTGACGGCGTCGTTAGGCATGCCCACTGCCCGGTAATGGTTGTGCGCAAAGAGAAGCGATAAACGAAGTCACTAGCCTTCTGCGTCCCCTTAGCCACACGAGGCGGTCCCTGGAGACAGGCATTATACGAGCTGTATCCTCGATAGAGGCAAAGTCGGTATCACGAAGTAGAGAGAGTAGTAGACGCAAGCGGTAGCACCAGCTGGCGGGTCTCTGGGTGGCAGGGAAGGTAGCAGGAAAAAGGGACTGCGCGGGGCGAACCGGCTCGCCTCGACCTCGCTGCTCGAGGGGCTAGCCTGGGGACGGAGTGCCGGCGAGGACGCTGTCTGCTCGCAAGCTGTCGTGAATCTTCCGAGCAAGGTTGGGGCGTCGCAGCTCGGCATGGCGCTGGAATAAATCCTCTCTGATACTTAGGTTTGGATGCGTAGGGTGATGTGGGAGAGGCCGGTCTGGTCCGGTCGGGGGAAGGGCTAGGAGATGGCTTGAGGGAGGTGGATGCCTTGCAGCGGGAGATCGAGGGAGACAGTGCCGTTGCTGCGCTTGGGCTGCGGCGGGCCCTGCTGCAGCCGAGGCTGCAACTACCGAGGAGACTCAGAGAAGGCGGCTGATCTTCGCCAGACATAGTTCGATAGAGCCTGGAGTAGATGATGCAGGAGACCAAAGAGATGAACATTTTCCCTACTAAGATCCTCTTGGCGACCGACGGCTCCGAGGATGCTGCTTTGGCGACCCGAGCGGCTGTCGACTTGTGCAATAAGACCAACTCGGAGCTGCATGTCGTCCATGCCTGGCGATTCATGGCCCCCTATTCTGCCTATCCCAGCGGGATACTAAAGAACTATACGCGCTTGAACGAGCAAGCTGCTCAAGAGCTGCTTACGAGGCAGGTAAGCCGGATCGAAGAGATAGGGGGCACCGTTACGGAAGCCTTACTCAGGGAAGGCCCCCCAACCGACGAGATCTTAAGTCTTGGCGAAGAGCTGCAACCGGGGCTCATAGTAATAGGCAGCCGGGGGTTGGGCTCAGTAGGTAGCCTCCTCGTAGGAAGCGTCTCCGAGGGCGTTGTCCACCACGCCTCTTGCCCAGTCCTTGTCGTGCGCGGGGGACAGGAGGCCTGGCCACCACAGAGGATCGTCATAGCCGACGACGGGTCGGACCCAGCGAAGAGGGCAGGCGAGCTTGCAGGGGAGATCGCCAAGCACTTTGGGAGCGATACCATATTGGTGCGCGCCTATGAGGATCCTAGCGAACCTATAGGTGGGTGGGGTGCCCAGAATCGCCGCAAGCTTGACGAGGCGATCTTACGGGAGGAGCGAGCCCTAGAGGAGCGTGCGAAGGAGCTGGAAGCGATAGGGGACAGACGACCGGAACGCAGGCTGATCGAGACGGAGCCGACCCTTGCCATGTTGCTGGTCGCCGAGGAGAAAGAAGAAGAGAAGGCCCTCATTGCTTTGGGCAGCCGTGGTCTGGGCGCGGCCCAGCGGGTGATGTTAGGCAGCGTCTCGACTAAGATCTTGAGGGTAGCGAGGGGTCCGGTGCTGGTCTGCCCGCCTGGAAAACGAACCAAGGACGGATAAGGACGAAGGAGGTATTGAGGTGGACTATAAGCAGAGGCTGCAGGATTACCTACGCGAGAACGAGGTTCCCTTCGAGGTCCAGCACCACCCGAGGACCGTATCAGCCCAGGAGGTGGCCGCTACCGAGCATGTCCCCGGCAAGAATTTCGCCAAGACCGTGATGGTCTTAGCCGACGAGGAGATAGTAATGCTTGTGCTGCCGGCCCCTTACCACGTCAACCCCGAGAAGGCGACCGAGGCTTTGGGTGCCGAGGACTTCCGTCTCGCCAGCGAGGAGCAATTTGAAGATGCCTTCCCCGACTGCGAGGTGGGGGCCATGCCCCCCTTTGGCAACCTCTACGACGTGCCGGTCTACGTGGATAAGGCCTTAGCCGAGGATGAGAGGATAGTCTTCAGGGCTGGCACTCATACCGACACCATGAGCGTCGGGTACGCCGACTTTGAAAGGCTGGCCGAACCTACCGTGTCCGAGTTCGCCGACCCCCCTAGCGCCTGAGACTGGTTCTGCTCCTGGGCTACACCTAGTTGTGTGACCAATAAAGTTAGCTTGTAGACTGGGAGGAGAGATGCGCACGACGATCCGTGCTGCCTGCGACTCGGGGTCGAAGCCGATTTTAGGAAAGCCGACCGTGGACTCCACGCGGGGGAATCCTTCCGACCGCACATGCTCGCCTTCAACTCCCTGCGTTCACGAGCGGAGGAGGTGGGACTTCACTTCGAACGTCAGCTCGGAGGGAAGCTGGGCTACTTTGCTAGCTTTAGGACCTGCGGGTAGAGAGCAGAAGCCGTTATGAAGGGGATTGTGTCCTAGAAGGGCGGGTTGCCTCTTCCGATCCGATCGACAAAAGGAGGGATTGTGGGCGAAAGATTCCGTGCCAGTATTTCACCTTTTAGAAGCGCTAACTATGGGGGCGAGCTTGCCAAGCAAGTCCAGCAAGCTCGGCAAGTCGGAGACCAGTACGGGGTCCACCGCCTCCTCCCCCGCAAAGACTATGATGAGATAACCGCGCCCCTCCATGGCCTCGTGGGTGGCTACGCTCATCCCTTTGGCTCCGGGGCTGGTATCCCCGAGGGTCATGAAGGGTGAATGTTCGTACCCTTCGGGCAAGAAGGGGTGCCTCTCGGAGAGAGGCACGTCCTCCTCAACCCAGGTTCCTAGCTCATAACGCCATACCTGCATCCTTACTTCATTCTAATAGATCACTACTACCACGCCTCAACACTTCTGAGCGGTGAGGAGTGAGGGCCGGGGCGTGAACGGGCGGCTGGGGATAGGCTGGGTCGTTGTCACGACCAGTTCTTGAACTAGCCAATAGAAGCCGCGGAGCTGCTTCCGCGGTTGCGTGAACTTCTGGAACGGGAAGGATTTCCGCAACTGCTTTTCCGCATGGGGTAAGGCTCCAGCGTCAAGCTCACGCCGAGGAGATCGGCGGACGAAGTCTCCACATACCAACTATCGCTTGTCGAGGACGACGGGAAGCGCTGACCGGAAACCCGCCGCCAGTTGCCGGAGCGGAAGCTCTTCGTCAATAAAGCGCAGCGATTGAGCGAGGGGTACGGCGCGCATGACGCGGTGAACCAACGCCAGCGGCAACCTGGGATCGTGCGCGGCGAGCTGTAGAAACCCTTTGTCGAGTAGGCGCCACCGCCAGTTAGCCTGCCAGCCCAGTGGCAGAGGCAGATTTTCTCGCCAGAGGCGAGCAAGATGTTCGCTTTCCCTAGCGATGCGAACTATGCCGTATCCCGCGCTGGGCTTAATGAGGCCGCGCTTCGTGCCGAGCAAGATGTGCCGGGGTCCGGTGGTTTGCAAAGGCGCAAACCCGAGCGGTATGGAGCCGTGCTCCGCGTGTGTAACTGTAAAGTAGGCTTCTGGATGCCGCGCCCGAAGGTACTGGAGCAACGGCGTCTCGTCTGTTTTCCAGGCGACCGAATCGAACGAGGCTGACTCGAGCAGAGCCTCGGTGCGGCTCAGGGGCAGCAGGTAGGCGAAGGACCCCTCGTCGAGGGGATCGAATAGGGTGGCGGTCGCAGAGTCGAATACTTCCCGGTCGGAGCTGACATGGATGCCCGTTCCGCTCAGTACTGCTCGCGGCTGGCGCGGCGATGGGAAGGTGGGGACGACATCCGGGGCGCTGTCGAACACCCAGCGGGCATATATGGGGCTATCGTTGGTCGCGATCTCGTACAGCTCATCGTTTCGGCGCGAGATCGAACGCGCTTCGGCATGTATCCACTCGATGGGAGCGGACTTCAGTAGTTCGGCCATGTGCGCAAACACGTCGGTGGAGCGCACCAGCCTCATAGTGTACGAAGTTATAGACTTCGACGGCATATCCGCCACTCTAGCTCGCCGCCAAGCTCCGATGGCGAAGCTGTCGTAGAGAGTTTGTCCCCGGCTCCAGTAGCTCCAGTGGACCGGTGGTCGCTCCAGTGGTGGGCTCGGATCTATGACCGCGACTCGTTCGGGCAATGCCTCTTGCAGCTGTTTCAAGAGTAACAGGGCCGCCAGGCCGCCGCCGACGAAGACCACATCATACTTTAGAGTAGCCACTGGCTAGCATTCTAGGCTGCATTGATGCACGTGTCGTTGTCTGCCTGAAAGAGCATCGCAGCCGGGCGCGAACGGGAACTACCCGGCGGTCTGAAAGGCAGCCCTTAAAGCGGTGTTCAACGGGTCAAATACTAGTTCTTTCCAAGAACCTGCCTTACCCTGCTTACGGGTTGGCGTCAGCGCCAGCCGCCGCCCTCGCTGTCGCCGGGCCCAGGCCAAGGATCGTAAGAGATGCCCGAGGGCGGGACCCACGGCTCGGCGTGTGGGCCAGCTTGCTTGACCGCCAGCCGAGAGGAGAACTCCTCGAGTGCCTCTTTGGGCAGGGCCTCCTCGACCATAGGGAACACCTCCCGCTCTTCGAGGCGGATGTGCGCCTCGAGAAGTTCCCCGATGTCTTGCAGCGTCTCCAAACGGACGGCGACGTCCCTAACCTCATCGCTCAATTGCATGACGAGGCCCCGGATTCGGGCGTGCTGGGCGAGCATCTCTACTACGGACGGGTGGCTCAGGTCGCCCTCATACCGCGCCAGGACCGGGAGCAACAACTCTTCCTCTTCGCGGAAATGGGCGGTGGTCCCTTCTCGCCAAAACTCGAGGAAGGCCATGGCAGCCTCCTCAGCCGAGGCTGCCCCTTCACCGGCGGCCACCCTTCGGAGCCGCCGCGCTTGCACCAGGCCTTGATGATGGTGGTCTGAAAGGTCCCTGAGTTCTACGGCGCGCTTCACGCTTTCACCTCCTTTTCGGTGTCCGGTTTCTGCGAATCTGGGCAAGAGGCACAAACCCCGTGATTAACACGAGTTTTCGCGCTGTTGCAGCATGGTGGTGTGCCGTCTCATGCGTCGGTTCCACCGACAGGGCCGATGCGAAGTGGTCCTCGTCGACAGTGAACCGTGAGGTAGGCAAATCCCTCCGACGTCCCTCGGGTCGAACGCCCGGCGCCCTTAGGGACGAAGACCATCTTCCCGGCGCTTAAAGCGCGCTCTTCGCCACCCACTTCGACTACTCCCGAGCCCGAGATACCCACGAAGACGACATCCATCTCGTTGTTGACGTGCTCCCCCACACCCTGCCCAGGACCGAAGCGCACCAGATTTGCGTTCAGATCGTCGCTCTCTTCAAGAGTCCAGACCACCCCCTGCCGATGCCCAGCGGCGACGAGGGCTCGTTGAAGATTCACAGCAACTTCACCGCTCAACTGAAGTTAGTCCTCGTCGAAGGATACGGCCAGCTTCTTTAATATGCCCATCATCTTTGCCGCTACCATCTTAGCCTCGAAAACTGACATGCATTTGATCTGTATCACTTGAACTTCGCTTGCGAAGGTTACAAATTCGGTAACAGTATAAGCCCATTCGCAGAGGGAGGGTTGGGATTGGGCAGCTACCCTCAAGGTGAAAGATGTAAGATCCACTCACGAGTTCATGAGCTATCCCGGGGGGTGATAGCCCGCGAGCTGCCACGCAATCCTGGGTTATTTGTGCTGGTGGAGAAGTGGAGAGCATGGAGCCGGAGACATATCTTGGGTTGGGAGGAAGCGCAGACCGTCCTTCGAAACTTGAAGAAGCTCTGCGGAGCCGGCTGACCAGGCTCCGCAGAGCGTTCAGGAGGTTATAGAACGATGAGCATATTCCCGACGAAGGTGCTGTTAGCTACCGATGGATCCGAAGACGCCGCCCTGGCAGCTCGAACGGCCGTTGACCTGTGCGACGCTACCAGCTCGGAGTTGCACGTCGTACATGCCAAGCTCATGCTCCCGTGGAGTGGCTATTCTGGCGAAAACTCGACGAGCAGTCCAGCCGATGCGCAGGAGGCAAGGCATAGGGTCATGCGGTGGCTCGAAGATCAGGTACAGAGGATCGAAGACGAAGGGGGCAACGTGGCGCAGGCCCACCTCAGGATCAGAAAGCCGGAGGAGGGGATCATCACCGTGGCCGAGGAGATCGTCAGCCTGGCCGAGGAGATAGGAGCCGGCTTGATCGTGGTGGGCAGCCGTGGGTTGGGCGGTATGAGGCGAGCCCTCATGGGAAGCGTCTCAGACGCGGTCGTTCGCCATGCCCACTGCCCAGTGCTCGTGGTCCGCAGAGAGCCCGATTGAAAGATGCTCCTGGCTAGAAACTGGAGCATCTTCTTCGGTGGTCAATCTTGACCGCGCGAGTCTGGGGCTTCGCCCGCGCATGCTCCTCCCAGCGTGGTCACCTCCAGGGCTCTCACGCCCGCCGTTCGTGGACATCGCCGGGATGTGGGTGGATCAAGACCGGGCCCTTGGCGGCGCGCAAGACCTTGGTCGAGACGCTGCCGAACCTCATGCGCCGCATCATTCCCAAACCGCGGCTGCCGACGGCTACAAGCGTCTTCTCGGGGGCGTCTCCCTCCTCCGCGGCTTCCAGGATGCGGGCCGCGGGGTCACCGGCGGAGAGGCGAACCACGGGCCGGACTTCGTGGGCCTCCTGTATCTGCGTCGCCCGTTCCCAGAGCTTCCTCTCCTCGCGCCTGAGCTCGTCGTCTGCCATCCGCGCGTTCAGCTCGCGCCCCTCGACGTCCATCTCTGGAAGCTTTCGGTAGGCTCGTACCAGTGTTACCCTCGCCCCTACCAGCCTCCCTATGCCCGCGGCCAGCTCCCCTGCCTCCTCTGCCGCCTCCGAGTTGTCGTCCCCGATCACCACCTGCTCCGGAGGCCACCCGCCTCCGCGGAGCACGAGCACGGGGCGGGTCGCGTGGTGCACGACGCCCTCCGAGACGCTACCCAGAACAACCCGCTTTACGGTTCCCAGGCCTCGGCTGCCCATCATGATCAGATCCGCTCCGACTTCTTCCGCCAGGTCAAGGATCTCGTCGACCGCCGGTCCCTCCCTGAGGTGGGCCTCCGCGATGTTTGCTCCGTCGGCCTTTATGCGCTCTGCTTGCTCGGCGAGCACCTCCCGGGCCTCCTGCT
>JALZFJ010000367.1 GCA_030867425.1 Actinomycetota bacterium
TGCTCTCTCTTTGACGCTACCCACGGAGTGCGAACCAATGGCGAATATCCAATAATGTAGTTCATTGGACCACGGACCGGCGGTGCCGGCAAGACGGGCCGAGCTGACGTGACCGACTCGGTGTCTATGAAGGCCGGGGGCAGCCCGTACCTAACCCGCCAGAGGTCCTCAGTGACCTCCGCCGCACTCCAGTAGCGATCCGCCGGCTCCTTGGCCAGCAGCTTCAACGCTTGGCCAGCAGCTTTCAACGTGAGGGCGTCGGTCTCCTCCGTAACCTCAGGATTGGCTTCCCTCGGGGACCTTGGCTACTCTGTAACGTGCTTCATGCTTACGGCTGCCGAGGTGTCGGCCTCGTACGGCACCTCCTCGGTGAGCATTTCGTAGAGCACGACTCCCAGGGGTAAAGGTCGACAGAGAGGAAACTAGGCTTGTACCACGCTCACAAAATTCAGCCTCACAGGTGCCTACGCCATCC
Organism: Actinomycetota bacterium; assembly: GCA_030867425.1. Lineage (GTDB taxonomy): Bacteria > Actinomycetota > Rubrobacteria > Rubrobacterales > Rubrobacteraceae > Rubrobacter_F. Next base: position 476 of record JALZFJ010000367.1, read on the forward strand.
CCAGCGAGGGGAGAGGTTGTCCAAACTGTTACCGAAAAGGATCACAGAGAGGAAGCAGGTATTGCTCGACCAGTGCGCGATCTGGACTTCTTCACATATAGAGCGAGGACAAAAACGCTAGTGCCGCAGAGAACTTACAATTAACAGATAATCATAGGAGCGAACATTGAATCCCAGACTGAGCTTGCAGCGTTTGAAGCCCACCAAGAAACCTGAGACTACAGCCTCACCGTAGATATTCGGCAGCAAAGGAGCTGGGAGAAGAAGTGGTTAGAGTAGCAGCGAGCGTGTACGGAGGGGAACGTCGCGCGCCGGGTCCGCGCGGCCGCTTTCTGGTAGGCAACCTCAGAGACTTCCGCGGCGATCGCCTGCTCGACACGATGGAACATAATTGGGCCCAGTACGGTGACATCGTCAGATTCTGCGTCGGACCGCGTACAGTGCACGTGGTATCCCGCCCTGACCTTGCCCACCAAGTGCTGACTAAAGAGAAGGAGCGTTTCCCCAGGATCCATGAAGGAAGCGACACGAAGATTGGGCTCGGGCTGGTGTTCGGCGATGGGCTTCTCACCAATCGCGACCACGACTCCTGGTTTGCCAGGAGGCGCATGCTGCAGCCTGTCTTCCACCGCCGACGCATAGCGACGATGGCTGACGAGATGGCGGCTGCTGGATGGAAGATGCTCTCCCGTTGGGAAGCACTCTACACGTCTGGAGATGTCTTCGATATTCATGAAGAGATGATGCGAGTTACCCTCGAGGTCATAAGCCGGACCATGTTCGGGGCCGACGTAACAGGGGAGGTTGGCAGGGTGGGCCCGGCAGTGACCATCGCCGCACGCTATGCCTTCGCGCACCTCCAGAACCCGTTTCCCGTGCCGCGCTGGGTGCCCACCCGACGCAACCAGGAGTTCCGCCGGGCGCTTGAGACCATTGACTCGTTGGTCTTGGACCTGATCCGAGCACGACAGTTGGCCAGAAATTCGGATGGTGAAGCACGCGGAGACCTGCTCGATATGCTTCTCGATGCTGAGGACGCCGAAACTGGTGAGCGCATGACCGAAGCCGAAGTACTGGATGAGGTCAAGACGGTCTTTGGCGCTGGCCACGAGACTACGGCCAACGCGCTTACCTGGACGTGGCTCTTGCTCTCTGAGCATCCCGAGGTGGGCGAAGCACTCAGAGCTGAACTGGATGCGGTGCTCGGCGGGCACTCGCCGACTCTGGCCGATCTTCCCAACCTTCCCTACACGAAACAGGTTTTCGACGAGGTAATGAGACTCTACCCACCGGTGCCAGCTCTCATCCGACGGGCGGAGCGGGCAACGACGCTCGGAAGCTACGAAATTCCGGCTGCATCAAGGATTCTGGTCAGCATCTTCAATGTTCACCGTCACCCTGAATTCTGGCAAAATCCGGCACGCTTCGAGCCCGAGCGTTTCTCGCGGGAGCCGGGAGCTTCGCACCATGGCTCGGTCTACATGCCCTTCGGGGCAGGCCAGCATAAGTGCATCGGCAACAACCTTGCGCTAATGGAGGGACCGCTGCTTCTGGCGATGATAGCCCAGCGCTATGAGCTCGACCTTGCACCAGGATGCTCCGTCGAGCGGGAGGTAGCGGTCACTATGCGGCCCAAGAAAGGCCTGTACATGTCGCTTCGCCCTCGCCACAATGTCTCCTGGTCCTCGTAGGACCGGTAAGCAGAGGCCACGATTAATTCCTCGCCGTCGGTGGCCGCCGACACTAGGTCTCGAAGGCGCTCGGCGGCCTCGCTTCGGAGCCTCATCTCTCCGTTGCCGAGCGTGGGGATCCTGTAGGACGGCAGCGAGACTAAATCTCTTGGTATGTAGTGCGCTGGCAGGGAGTGCGAGCGATCGACGAGCACCCTCGCATCATTGCAGCTCTCCTCAACCGCCACCGAAGGAGGCAACGGAGGGGGCATCGTTTGGGGTTCCTTGTTCGCCCCCTCGCTGCTAGCGGGCGTC
>JALZFJ010000369.1 GCA_030867425.1 Actinomycetota bacterium
GCTCCCCGCTGGTGCGGATCACGAGATCCACCTCCGGGACCTCCGGCGCGTAGAGGTAGGAGGCGAAGGTGGCCTCGTCGACCTCTTCGGACGCGAGCCCGTCTTCCATCATGCGCCGGGCGGCGTCTACGAGCTCCGCCCTGCCTCCGTAGTTGAGCGCGACGTAGACGTCGAGCTTGTCGTTGTTCTTGGTGAGCTCCTCTGCCTCCTCGATGGCTTCTCGCACTTCTTTCGGCAGGTGTCCCCGGCGGCCCAAGAAGCGCAGCCGGGCGCCACGCTCGCTTAGCTCAGGTACCTTGCCTTTGGCCGTCTCAAGGAACAGGGCCATGAGGGAGTCTACCTCAGTCTCGGGCCGTCCCCAGTTCTCCGTCGAGAAGGCGTATAGCGTTATCGACTCGATGCCCAACTCACCTGCTACCTCTAGAAGGGGGGTGAGGACCGCCACGCCCGCACGATGCCCCGCGGCCCGGGGGAGCCAGCGAGCCTTGGCCCAGCGGCCGTTGCCATCCATGATGATGGCGACGTGTCGGGGCTTCTCCCCTCGATCTTCTAGTGGGGTTAGGACGCGTTCCCGCCCGTTCTGGGGGGAAGGTTCGCCAATCCGTTTCCGCGCGGGGTTCAGCAGTGCTCAGACCTCAAGGAGCTCGGCTTCCTTGTCCGCCAGAGCGGCGTCTATGCGCTTGACGTACTGGTCGGTCAGCTGCTGGAGCTCGGCTTCGGCACGGCGCTCGTCGTCCTGGGAGATCTCGCCCATCTTCATCAGCTCCGAGAGGTCGCGCATCTCGCCACGACGCACGTTTCTGACCGCGACGCGTCCCTCCTCGGCCATCCCGCGGACGAGCTTAATGAGCTGGCGACGCCGGTCCTCGGTGAGCTCGGGGATGGGCAGGCGTATGATCTTGCCGTCGTTTTGAGGGTTGAGCCCGATGTCTGAGGTGTCTATGGCCCTTTCTATGGCCTTGATCGTGCCGGGGTCGAACGGCGTCACCATGAGGAGCCTCGGCTCGGGGACGACCACGTTGGCCACGCTCCTCAAGGGCATCCTCGTACCGTACGCTTCAACCTCCACACGGTCCAAGATCGAGGGGTTGGCCCTCCCCGTGCGGATGGTTGAAAACTCGCGCCGGACCGAATCCAGGGCCCCCTTCATCCGGTGTTCGGCCGCCGTCAGGTCAACGATTTCGGACATCCTCATTCTCCTAGGTCCCGAGGGCGCGTCTTCGACGCCGTACCCGCGCTCCAAACCAGGGAACCGACCCGCTCGCCTCTTAAGATACCGGGCAGGTTGCCAGACTTCAGTATATCGAAAACGATTATCGGCAGGCGCTCCCCGCTGCAAAGCGTGGCTGCCGTGTGGTCCATCACAGAGAGGTTCTTGGAGAGGAGGTCCATGTACGTGAGGCGCTCTATCTTCGCTGCGTCCGGGTTGGTACGCGGGTCCTTGTCGTACACCCCGTCCACCCTGTTCTTCGCCATCAAAAGGGCGTTGGCGCCTATCTCCAAGGCCCTCAAGGCCGCACCCGTGTCCGTGGTGAAGAACGGGTTGCCAGTGCCCGAGGCGAAGATCACGACGCGCCCTTTCTCCAGGTGACGCATGGCGCGCCGCCGAATGTAAGGCTCGGCAACCTCCTGGATCTGGATCGCCGACTGCACCCGGGTCTCTATCTCGCGCCGCTCCAACGCCGCCTGCAAGGCCAGTGCGTTGATGACGGTCCCGAGCATCGCCATGTAGTCGGCGGTCGCGCTCTCGATGCCCAGTTCGCCGGCAACTTGCGATCCGCGGAAGATGTTTCCGCCGCCAACCACGATCGCCAGCTCCGCCCCAGCTTCGACAGCCTCCATGACCTGGTTGGCTGTGGCGTCAAGGCTTCCCGAGTCTATACCGTAGCCCCCTTCACCCGCCAGGCTTTCCCCCGAGAGCTTGAGGACGACGCGCTTGACGGGCCCCAGATTAGGCTCGGCACTCGTCGCTTCGATGGCGTCCTCCACGATTCTGCCGACGCGCCCTAGAGTTCGTAGCGGACGAACCTGCGGACGACGACGTTCTCGCCGACCTTCTGGATCGTCTCCATGAGCAGATCGCCGACGGTCTTGTCCGGCTCTTTGACATAATCCTGGGTGAGGAGAGCACTCCCCTTGACGAACTTGTTCACCCGCCCCTCGACGATCTTTTCCTGGATCTTCTCGGGTTTGCCTGTCTCTTGGGCCTGCCTCTCGGCTATGGAACGCTCCTCGTCTACGGCAGCCTGGGGTATGTTTTCCTCAGAGACGGCCAGGGGGTCCATGGAAGCCACATGCAACGCCACGTTGCGAGCAAACTCCCTGAACTCCGGCGTACGCGCCACGAAGTCGGTCTCGCAGTTCACCTCGACGAGAACTCCCACCCGGCCGTTAAAGTGTATGTAGGACTCGATCAGGCCCTCGTGTGTCTCACGGGCGCTCTTCTTTGCCGCGATGGCCTGACCGCGCTCCCTCAAGACACGCCGGGCGTCATTGAGGTCGCCGCCGGACTCCTCGAGGGCGCGCTTCACGTCCATCATTCCAGCGGCCGTCTCCTCCCGAAGCTGCTTTATCTTTTCGATGGTGCTAGCCAAGGTTCTTACTTCTCCTCGTTCTCGTCGTTATCCTCCGCGAGCTCGTCACTTGCCGCTTCCTCGCCGGAAGGGGCCTGGTCAGCCCCCGACCCTTCGGACGCCTGGGGAGCGGGCTGGCTGGACGGGACTTCGCCGGTCGTCGGCCCGTCTTCCTCTCCGAGCTCTCCGGGTATGGTCTCGCCACCCTCGGGCATGCCCTCGGCCCTTTCGGTTATGATCCGCCCAGCGTCGGCTCCGCCCGGCGCGTCGCTGCTGACCTGTTCGCGCAACGGCTCTTGACTGTCGCGTGCGCCCCGGTAGCTCGTGGTCGGGTCCTCCTCGGGGGCGATCTCCCCGGCCGACTCCACGGGGTCGGCCAAGCCCTTCGTGTCGCCCTCGGAGACTCCGCCTTTCTCGGCCGCTTCGGAGATCTCCTCGGTTGCCTTCCCTTCCGCCACCCGGGCATTTTCTACCGCGGGAGGGACGGTCCTATCCTCAGTGAAGGAGTCTTCCTCTCCGCCTCGGCCCTCGACGATAGAGTCGGTGATAAGCCTGGAGATCAGGTTGATCGAGCGTATCGCGTCGTCGTTGCCCGGGATGATGTAGTCGACCACGTCCGGGTCGCAGTTGGTGTCGGTCAGGGCCACCACGGGGATCTTGAGGCGGTTGGCCTCCTTGACCAGGAGCTCCTCCTTTTTGGGATCGATCACGAAGAGGGCCCCCGGCAACCGCTCCATCTCGGTGATACCCGCAAAGTTGCGCCGGAGCTTCTGGTACTCGCGGTAGAGGGCGAACCACTCGCGGCCGGTCCGCTCTTCCTCTGGCGTCTCCTCGACAGTCTGAGCGAGCGTCGTGAAGTACTGGATGCGCGGCTGTATAGTCTGAAAGTTCGTGAGCATCCCGCCGATGTAGCGCTCGACGACGTACGGCTGACCGCTGCGCACGGCCTGCTCGGCGACGGTGAGCTGGGCCTGCTTCTTGGTGCCGACGAAGAGAACCTCGCGCCCGGTCTCGGCCATGCTCCTAACGAACTGCCGGGCCCGATCCAGGAGGGTGAGCGTCTGGTCGAGGTCGATGATGTGAACCCCTGCCCTTTCGGCGAAGATGTACCTCTTCATCTTGGGGTTCCACCGGCGCGCCTGATGGCCGAAGTGGACCCCGGCCTCCAAAAGCTCCCTAACGCCTACCAGCTGGGTCGTAGTCTCCAAGATTCTGCTTCTCCTTTTTTAGGTGGTTAAACCTCCGCCCGCGCACCGCAATCCGCAAATTAATTCGCCTGAAAGCCTCCGCGGATCACCACCTGGGCCGGGGGCCCTTCTCTAGCGAGCCGACAGCCCTTGGCGGGCGTGCGTGATCAAAGCCTCGCAGATAGTAGCATAGGGGACCCCGGACTTCTAACCCGCTTCGACCCTGAGCTCGGGGCTTGTTAGCTTCTGGAGGGAGTCGTAGACCCCTGGAGGAGCTCTCGCAGCGTGATCAGGTTGTGCCCGACGATCTAGCTTATGCGCCCCTCGGCGAAGGGAAGGTTTTGCCAACCTCTTTCATTGTGAGGCCTTCGTAGAAATAAAAGAGCGCGACGAGCCGTTCGCGCTCCTCGAGCTGGCTTATGGCGTTGACGAGCTAGGAGCGCAGCTGCGAAGTTACCTGGCCGCGAGAATACTAGTCGAGGAAGCCGTGGTACCCGGCGGCCTCAAGCCCCTCCTCTTCGGCTATCTTGGCCTCCGTCGGAGGAGCTCGAGCTTCCGCACCAACCTCCTCGTGGTCTTCTCTACCTCCCGGCGCCCTTCTGGACGTGCCGGGGCAGCGGGTTGTGCCTCCTGAGCTCCTCGAGGATGGCCAGCCGGATCTTGGAGTTTAGACGGTCACTCCGGTATAGCTGAAGCGGTGCACCCGGCACGGACCAGCCTCCCGCAAGACGATGCGATGCTCCAGGGTCCCGTATCCTCGGTTACGCTCGAAGCCGTAACCCGTGTGCTCCCCGGAGAGAGCAAGCATCGCCCCATCCCGCAAAACCTTCGCCACTACGCTCGCCGCCGCGACCGCGGCGCTTCTGGCGTCCGCCTGCGGTAGGCACTCCACCCCGGGCCCGAGTCCCAAGTTTCCGTCTGCGAGGGCGCAACCGGAGTACAAGCGCACGCCTTCTACGGCGCGTCTCAGGGCCTCCTTGTTCGCAGTCCCCACGCCATTTTGGTCAATCCACCATGCTGGAAAAGAGACAACACTGACCGCCCCAGCGTCCTTAAGGACCTCTATATACAGTTCTTCACGCAGGCCGGCACTCAGAGCCTTAGAATCGTTGAGGTCCTGGATCTCCCCCTCCCCGAGGACGACCGCCGCCGCGAGGAGCGGTCCGGCCAAAGCGCCGCGTCCGGCCTCGTCCGCCCCCGCCAAAGGACCCCGCCGCCGTGCCACCCACGCCGCGTCAAACGCGTAGAGGGCGTCATTCGAAAGGCGACGC
>JALZFJ010000381.1 GCA_030867425.1 Actinomycetota bacterium
GCATCTCAAGTGATTATAGAGCACGCAAGGGAGACAAAGACCATTGTTCGCCCCGATATGCGCTGTAAGGTGGAAACTGTCTTCATAGCCCGGGCGATGGAGGCCCGCAAGGAGGGACGTTATGAAATGCTGTACATAGTCAACCTGGTGATAGACGATAACGCTCAAGAGGTGGAGGGCGTGAGCGTGGCCCTGATGCGCGATCTGTTGGGGAAGCTGCGGGAGCACGAGGTCCCCGTGTAAGAGAGCCTGGCGGCCGTGAGCGGTACGTGGGCGAGCCCGCCCGACGTGGCGCAGCTTTGCGCGGAGGCCGACAAGGTGGTCACCTTCTAGTCGGAGAGTGCAAAGCAGTGGTAGAGGCTAACCGTGCTCGAAGACCAGCCGATCTTCGCAGCGGACGAACGCGGTGCCCATCTCGGCGGACAGCTCTTCCATCCGTTCCATGATGGCTTTCTTTTCGCCGCCTTTGGCAAGCTTGACCCGGGCGTAGGGTAGGGTGACCGGGAAAAGCTCCAGGCGCCCGAGCACGCTCCCTTCCAAGGAGACCTTGAACAAGAAGGACCAGTCGTTTCGCAGGCCTGGATGTACCGCATAATCGTCCACGAAGTCGCCCGTGTCGTACAGGATCGGCTTGCCGCGGTAGATCTCCACTCCCTGAAAGACGTGCGCGCTGTGCCCGTAGTAGATGTCTGCACCCCTATCTATAATGGCGCGGGCGAAGCGTCGAAAGAGAGTGCTGGGCCGCCGCACCATGTTCGGACCCCAGTGGTTGGAGAACACGATGGTCTCCGCCCCCGCCTCTCTCGCAAGCTCGATCGCCGCTTGTGCCTCGTCGAGTACTTCCGGCTCCAGAGACACCGGCAGGTAGTTGGTCCCCGGGCGCTCCGGACCGGCAGCAAAGGGCGGCTCGTTGTCCGTGAAGGCGAGCAGTGCTACCCGTATCGCTCGGCTGGAACCCAGGAGTGCCGGCCGCGCGGCCTCCTCCCGGTCTCGGCCGGCCCCCGCGTACCTGATATCGGCTGCTTCCAGGTGTTTCAGGGTGTCGAGGAGACCTTGCTCCTCGAAGTCCAGCGTGTGGTTGTTGGCCAGCGAGCAGCCGTCTATGCGGGCCACTCGAAGGACCTCGATGGCGGAAGGGTCGGCGCGAAAGTGGAAGACTTTGGGGGTGCGCGACCATTGCCGCTCGTGGTCGGTGAGGGCGCACTCGAGGTTGACGATGCGCAGGTCTGCTGAGCTCATCAGGGGCAACACGTCGCCCCACAACCGCTCGGGGCTTGAGGCGCGGAGCTCCTCGTTGACCCCGCGCCCGAGCATCACGTCGCCCGTCAGCGCCACGGTGGTCATCAGTTTACCCCTCGTCCTGGCGAAAGCGCGTCATACTAAAGCCTAGACTTGCCCAAACGAGCCGTCTCTTATACCAGGCTACCGGAAGCACGGACCGGAAGCCGGTTATAATCGCGGCTTGGCTTGCTACGATTCCGAAGGAGGGGCGTGAGACGGAAGAAGCTCGCGGCGGTGTTTCTCGTTATGCTCGCCGCGTTCGTCGGCGGATGCGGGGGAGAAGAAGAGGCCGGCTCCACGGCGGATGAAGCGGACGAGCAAGGGACCGTAACCGAGCAGACGACGGAACCTGCAGAGGAAACCACGCAGGACACCGGGGCCTCCGTCGGGGAACCCGTCACCGTGGGAGAAGTCCAGTGGACCGTGACAGACGTCAGGCAGTCGGAGATACTCGTCTCGGACCTCGGCAACGAAGAGGGGAACTTCGTCTATACGGACGTCACTTTCGTGAACAATTCCAACCAGGACATCACGCTCGCCACCCCATTCGTGACCCTCATAGACGACCAGGGGCGCGAGTACGAGGCGGACATCTCAAGGAATTTCACGCACGTTGAGGCGGAGAAGAACATGTTCGCCGGTCACATAAGACCCGGCGAGACAAAATACGGAAGGGTCATCTACTCGGTAGAGCCAGACGCTTCCAGTTTCAGGCTCCAGGTAAGAGAGGGACGGTTTGCCTCTGACGAGGTCGCCTACATAGACCTGGGAGTCCCCGAAATAGCTACCAGCAGTTAGCGATCAACCATCCGACGAACCTCTCGGGGCGAACCGCTAATCTCTCGGCTGATGTTTGTCGTTCCAGTTGGTAGTGTTGCCCGTGTCCACCCAACC
>JALZFJ010000407.1 GCA_030867425.1 Actinomycetota bacterium
CGCTCGTGGTTAAGGATTATCACCGGATACTCCCGCGAGATGCGCTCCGCGTCGCCCACGAGGTAATGATCGAGCACGAGGTCCCCGATCACCATGACCCGCAGGCCTCGAAAACCATTCAGCAGCCCCGGCAACCGCTCCCTTAACGCTGTCTCCACTAGAGAACCTCCCCCGCCGCGAAGATCGTCGGGAGACGCAGAAACGCCTTGGAAGCCCGTTGATTCTCTAATCCTCCCACGAGACGAGGGTAGCAGATCGAGCCTCGCAAGGTTTCAATTCCTCAGGGGTCCTGCCGACTCTCCCAAAGCGCGGCCTCAAGAACGTGCTCCGGTCTTAGCTCCGGGAGCGCCAGGTAGTGGCGGGCGATCTCCAGGATGGCCGAGAGGGGTGCCAGGCCGACGAGTTCAGTGGATTCGACCTGGGCACCCCGTCCTTCAGCCGACCGGCGCACCGCTTCGAGGGCGGCGGGGATCGAAGTTCGCTCCAGGTCCGTGAGGTTCATAGAGACCTGTGCTCGCTCGCCCACCCGGAGGCCCAGGGCCTTGATGCTCGGCAGGCCACCGTCGCGCTCCCTGACTTCGGCGGCGACGGCGCGAGCCACGTCGACGTCGTCCGTGTCGAGGTAGGCGTTAAAGGCGACGAGGAAAGGCCGCGCCCCGACCGCGACCGCACCCGAACGCGCGTCGAGCTCCCGTGGCCCGTAATCCGGCCTCCACAATGGGTCCTCGATGCGGGTGCCAAGCCTATCGTACCCGCCCCACCGGACGTCGGCGAGGTTCTCCCGGTGGGACGCGGTCGCAGCCGCGCCGTAGAGGTAGACGGGGAGGCCGAGAGAGCCTATGGCCTCCCCCACCGATCTCGCGAGTCGGGCCGCGTCTTGGAGAGTAGTATCGGAGAGCGGCGGGCCCAAAGGCACGAAGGGGAGAACGTCGAGCGCGCCCATCCTGGGGTGGACACCCCTTTGGACGGAGAGGTCTATCTCTCGCACGCAGGCGCGAGCGAGGGCCACGGAGGCTTCGAGAAGCGGCCCCTCTTCGCCGACGAAGGTCAGGACGCTTCGATTGTGGTCGGGGTCGGAGTGGAGGCCAAGTACGTGTACGCTGGGGACGACCCGGACGGACTCTGCTATGCGTGAGATCTTCTCCCCGTCACGCCCCTCGCTGAAGTTGGGGACGGCCTCGAAGAGCCTGGGCGAACCGCTCACCGCGAAACCCGGAGCGCGCTCGAGGTGGATAACTGTTGCGCGTAGTTCATCCTAGTAGCGCACCACGAGGATGCCGCCGGCGAGGATCAAGAGCACCCCTAAAGCTTTCGGCAGGCTGAAGTCCGCCTCGGTCCCGAAAGCGCCCAGAGCGTCGAGGACGAGCCCGACCAGAAGCTGCGAGGCGATGACTAAAGAGAGGGCTCGGGCCACCCCGGCCTGCCCCGCGGCGTATGTTACGCCTCCCAGTATGACCGCTCCGAAAACCCCAGAGGCCACGGCGTAGACGACCGCGCGTTCCGTGAACTCCGGCTTCGACGCGAACAACGAGACGCCGAACGCCACGGTCGCGGTCGTGAGCCCCGAGAATGCCACGACGAGGAGCGTACCCATGTTTCGCTGCGCCGCTGAGGTCAGGTTGACCTGGAACGCCACTGCCACTCCCGCCAGCACCGCCATCAGTAACGCCAGCCTCAAAAGCTCTCCTTCGGGTCGACGAGTTGCCAGCGTAAGATACCAGAGCAAGAAATGCGTGACGCCACAAACCCGAGTTTGCGCAGCGTAGGAGCGGGGTATGCCTTAAGCTGTCCTCATTAGCGAAGTTGTATCCAAAGCACGGAGGTTCATCATGGACGAGATGCTTGGCGGTACCAGGATCACCTACCTTGGGCATGCGACTTTCAGGATAGTGACCCCGGGTGGTGAGCAAATTATCATAGACCCCTTCCTGGCCGACAACCCTCAAACACCGGAGGACCTCAAACAAGTCGAGGAGGCCGACACGATCCTGATCACCCACGGCCACTTCGACCACTTCGCCGACGTCATCCCTCTTGCGCAGGAGACCGGAGCGACGGTAGTGTCTAGCTTCGAGATCATGTCTTACCTGCAGGGCAAGGGCATAGAGAACGCGGTCCCGATTCAGAAGGGTGGAACCGCGCAGATCGGGGGCATAAAGGTCACCGCGACGCACGCCTTCCATTCCTCCAGTATTCAAGAGGAGGACGGAAGTGCTATCTACGCTGGCGAGCCGATGGGGTACGTTATCGAATTTGAGAGCGGCTTCAAACTCTACTACGCGGGCGATACCGCCGTCTTTGGCGACATGCAGCTCATAGGTGAGCTCTACCGCCCTGACCTCGCCTTCCTGCCCATCGGCGACCGACTCGTTATGGGGCCATTCGAGGCCGCCCATGCCACCCGCCTCCTGGGCGTCCGGCACGTCGTCCCGACCCACTACAGCGAGGACGTACTACCGCTCTTCACCGGCACCGTGGAGGAGTTTCAGGAGCACCTCTCCAAATTGGCCCCCGACGCAGTCGTACACGTCATGATGCCGGGCGACGATCTGGAGTCTTAGGCATTAGCAGTCAGGTATCAGCGGAAGGACAGATCCTGGTACCTGACTGCTAAATCGCGGAGAGCGCGACCAGGAGCACAGCCCGGGCCAGCTCTCCCGTGGCGCCCACGACGTCGCCGCTTATCCCCCCGAAGGCCCTCTTCGCCAGGGCAAGCGCGAAGGAGGCCGTCGCTGCAGGTGCCGCGAGGGCCAGGAGAAGCGTATACCATCCGAGCGGCAGCGCGACCAGCGGCGGGAGCGCGAGCGCCAAAGAGAGCGCGGCAACCCTACGGCTCCCCTCTTTTAGCGAACGGACGAACGGGACGGAGGAGGAGCCTTCTTCGGCGGGCCTGCCGAAGACGAGCAGGAGGAGCATCGCAGAACGTGCGGTGACCTCGCTCGCGAGGAGCGCCGAGGCCGCTCTTAGCGAAGAGACGTTAGCGAGCGCCGCGAGCGCCGCGAGTGTTGGGGCGTAGACGACGAAGAGCGCCCCGATGGCACCGGCGCCGACGCGCTCGTCCTTGAGCACTTCCCGACGTCTGACGGGGCTTCCCCGGACCATGAGGGCATCGCCCGCATCCAGCACACCGTCGGTGTGGTGCAGGCCGACCGCCAAGAGCACGGCCCCGAGCGCGAGGGTGGCGGCTACCCCTGGGGGCAACACGTCGTGGGCGAGCAAGAGGAGCGCCGCGCCGGGGAGGCCAGCGAGGAAGCCGACGAGGGGGAGGAGGTAGGTCCTGCGGGCGGCATCTTCCAAGGAAGGGCCGGGGACTCCGATCGGCAGCGCCGTAAAGAAAGCTAAAAGAGCGCGCACTCTTACTTGATCCTGTGAGCTATCCCAGCGACGCAGAAGTGCACCTCTTCGGCGGCTGCGGCGGCGCGTTGGTTGATGAGGCCGAGGAGGTCACCGAACCGTCGCCCTTCGTGGTTCTCTGGTACCCCCCCCAAGCCCACCTCGTCGCTCACCAGGATCACAGGCTCGCGCGTGCGCCCCACTCTTTCCACGAACCACTCGAACTCCTCCAGCGTCCCGCCCTCCTCTCCCCAGTACGCCCGGGCCGACGCCCACAGGGTAAGGGAGTCGAGCAACACCAAGTCCCAAGCGCCAGCGGCTTCAAGTACCGAGTCCAGGCTCCCGCCCGAAAGCTCCAGGAGGCCCCAATCAGGGTGTCGCCTTTCGCGATGTTCTCTTATGCGCCGCAGGAGCTCTGGATCGTCGGGGTGTGCGAGGGCGGTCGCGACGTACAGGACGCTTTCGCCGCTTAGGGTCAACGCGCACTCTTCGGCGAAGGCGCTCTTGCCGCTCCGGGCGCCGCCGAGGATGAGGGCACGTACGGCTACGATGCCCCCCCCAGCGGCGACCTGAGATACGAACGCAGCACACCTACGAAACGTTCGTTCTCCTCTTTACTCCGCACCGCCACCCGGAAGAAGCCCGGCCCGAGCCCCCGGAAAGGCTCGCAACTCCGCACCAAGACTCCCCTCCTTGCGAGTTCCTCCGGCAACCTTTCCGGACCATGCACAAGCAGGAAGTTCGCCGCGCTGGGATACGGCGTGATCCCCGGCAACCCTTCTAAAGCGGAGAAGAGCTCCCGACGCCTCATCTGCACCTCCGCAATGCTGGCTTCTGCGAATACCGTATCACCGGCGGCGACGACCCCGGCAGCCGCCGCT
>JALZFJ010000002.1 GCA_030867425.1 Actinomycetota bacterium
TCAACGTTGACCTGACGCCTGAGTTCGTCATCCGTCTGGCCTCTTCTTTCGGCACGGAGCTCGACCCCGGCGTGACCGTCACCTTGGGCCGCGACTCCTCTCGCCCGGCCCAGGTTGTAAAGAGGGCGATGACGAGCGCCCTCCTGGGCACCGGGGTGAACGTCCGGGACTTGCGGGCGGCGCACACGGGCGTCGTCCGCCACGACGTTTTGGCGGGCAAGTCTTCGGCCGGGGCACATGTGCGGGCTGAAGAAGACCAGGACGACGTGGAGATCCTCTTCTTCGCCTCGGACGCCACCCCGATGACCGAGTCCGACCAGCGGAGCGTCGAGAAAGTCTTCGTTCGAGAAGAGTATCGTCGGGCGCACGCGGACGACGTGGGCGAACTCATCTACCCGGGTCGCGCCGTCGAGCAGTACGTCGAGCGCCTGGAACGAGCCGTGGACCGTGAGAAGATCTCCGGCGGCACGGTCGTAGTAGACTTCTCGAGCGGGGTGGCGGGCCTGGTGGCGAGCCGGGTCTTCGGGAGGCTCGGGGTGGGCGCTGTGGTGATGGAGGGCTTTGCGAACGCCAACTCCGTCGGCGGTGCCGTGGGGATGAACCTGGAGGAAGGCCTGGACCGGGTGGGGCGAATCGTGCCGACGGTCGGAGCTACCTTTGGGGCGGTCGTGGATCCCACCGGAGAGGACGTGCAGTTCGTGGACGATGAGGGCGAGTTCGTTCCGCCGGACATTATGCTCGCCTGCTTCCTTTCTCTCGCGCGTCCCCAAAAAGCGGTCCTGCCGATCAACCTGAGCCGCGCGTACGAGGAGCTGATAGAGGAGAACGGAGGCGCTTTGGAGGAGAGCCGAACGGGCCTCGGAAACGTCGCGCTCAAGGCGGCCGAGATCCGGGCCGACGTCGCGGGGCTCGCGGACGGCCGCTACGTCTTCCCAGCCTTCTTACCGGCTCCCGACTGCTTCATGACGCTTGCCCGGGCTTTGGAGCTCTTCCGGGAGGAGCCGCTCTCGGAGGTTAGGACACGCTTCGGGGAGTCCTTCGCGAAGGTCAAGAGCCGGCGCCTGGAGTGCCCGTGGGGCGCCAAGGGACGCGTGATGCGCGGCCTCGCCGAGAAGTTTGGCAGCGATGAGGACGCCATCCTCACCGACGGCGTGAAGCTCAACCTCGACGAGGGATGGGTCCTCATGCTCCCCGACCCCGACAACCCGCTCTTCTACGTCTATGCCGAGGCGAACGCTGGCCGGTACGCTTCGGAGAGCCTCCTCCTGGAGTACGCGGAGCTGGTCGAAGATCTCATAAAAGGCGGCTGAGGAGGCCGAAACCACCGCCGGATCGCCTAAGACTGTACTTCAGGTTCAGGGGAGGGTATACTTCAGCCTATGACCGAGGACGATCTTCTTAAGGGCGCGGAAGGTTTGAATCGCTGTCCTAACTGCGGCACCGAGGTCGCCCCGCAGATGAAGTTCTGCACGGAGTGCGGGACTCGGTTGGTCCATTCGCAGTCCACCGTCTCCTATGCACCGATCTTCGACGAGGAGGAGGCGTCTGCGCACGACAACGACGCCCCCCCCGAGGGGGCGGCGCTCATCGAGCTCGACCAGGTCGAGGGCACGGCGGGGAGGAGGATGCATGACATCGGCGACGAGCCCGTGACGGTGGGCCGCAGCCCCGAAAGCGCCATCTTCCTCGACGACGTCACAGTGTCCAGGCAACACGCGGAGATTTTCAGGGGCGCGGAACCCAACGAGAGGGGTTTCAGGATCCGGGACGCGGGCTCCCTGAACGGCACTTACGTCAACCGGGTCCGGGTCGACTCCGTCGACCTCAGGAGCGGCGACGAGATACAGATAGGCAAGTACCGCTTCAAGTTCGTGTACACGTAAGTGATGGGCGCGAGGAGACGCGCGAGACATGTGCAAGCGAGGATGGGAGTAGCAGCATAGACATGGAGAACGGTGGCCAGAAGGAGCATTACACCATAGGCGAGGTCGTGGCCCGGCTTCGCAAAGAGTTCCCGACGCTCTCGGTGAGCAAGGTGCGGTACCTCGAGCGACGGCGTCTGATCAACCTCCCCCGCACGCGTGGGGGGTACCGATTGTTCTCTCCCCAAGACGTGGAGATGCTCAGGTACATCTTGACCCTCCAGGACAAGGAATACCTGCCTTTGAAGGTGATAAAGAAGCGCATCGAGGGCGGTATGCCGGTCGGCGCAGATGACTCCGCAGGCGGCGACCTCTCGCGCGTCCTGGAGGACCGCACCTACACCAAAGAGGAGTTGGCCGATACCATAGACGTCGAGACGCGCTTCGTTGAGGAGCTCATTAGCGTGGGCGTCATTGGCCGCGGCGGCGAGCTGACCCAGAGGGATGTCGAGATCGCGCGCATGGCCCTAGAGATGGCGAAATACTCGATACAGCCCAGGCACCTGCGCGGCATCATGGCCGCCGTCGAGCGGGAGGCCGCGATGTTTAAGCAGATCCTGAACCCCGAGCTTAGGAGCGGCGACGAACAACGCGTCCAGGATGCCGTGAACAAGGCCCGTCACCTAGCCGCCGTCGACTCCAGGCTCAAGGAACTCATGATGGCGAACGCCATAGACACCTTCGCCTAGAGCGACTTTTTGGCTCCTAGCCCTTGGACGCGACGGTCGAAGAGATACGGCGCCACATCCGGGAGGTCCCCGACTTCCCCCAAAGGGGCATCTCCTTCAAAGACATAACCCCCCTCATAGAGGACGGTCCTGCCTTCCACGCCGCCGTCGACGGGATGGCCCGGGCCGCCGAAGGGGTGGACTACTCCCGCGTCCTCTCCGCGGAAGCCCGCGGCTTCGTCTTCGGTCCGCTTCCTCGGAGGCCGCGAACTCCTCGAACCCTACGAAGTAGTCTCCCTCATCGCCTACGACGACTGATATGAGCGAAGCCCTCCCCGGACCCCAGAAGCACACCAACCTACCGGCCCGTCCCGATGAAGAACCCGAAGCCGAGCGGCTCATCTCCGTCTTCCTGCGCACCCTCACCAGCCCCCAGACAGTAAGAACGTATAATACAGAGATACGGATGTTCGTGGCGTTTGTGGGGGAGGAAGGGTTGGGGCGCGAGGGGTTAGGGGAGGTGACGGCAGAGGACGTGTCGTTGTATCGGGAGCATCTCTTAGGGCGTTACGCGCCGGCGACAGCGGCGAAGAAGCTCGCGGCGTTGAGGAGGTTTTTGACCTTCACATATATGAGCGGGGTTACCGGGGTTAACCCGGACGCGCTGCGTTTCTTCGCCAAGAGCCCGAAGGTCGGCCAGGACCCCTCGTATAACGTTCTCACTGAGGAGGAGTTCGCGCGGATGTTAGGCGCGGCGCGCGCAAAGAACATGAGGGATTACGTACTCCTGGCCGTTCTGGCCGGTGCAGGCTTGCGCGAGGCAGAGGTGGTGGGGCTAAAGATCGGGGACTTCAGGGAGGTAGGGGACGCGCAGGTCATCCTGCGCGTTGTCGGCAAGGGCGTTAAGATAAGGGCGATCCCCGTCTCGCCCGAGCTCTGGCGCCTCGTTCAGCGCTACGTGCTCCTCTCGGGGCGTGGCCTCACCTCCCACGCCGACGCCAGAAAACCACTCTTCGCCTCTCGAGAAGGGGGAGGCGACAGACCCTTAACCACCCGCTCAGTACGCTACATCGTCAAAAAATACGCCCAAGCCGCCGACGTAACCAAAGCCATCTCGCCGCACTCGATCCGACATACCGTCGGCACCAACATGGCTCTGAACGAAGCGCCCCTACTCGTTATCCAGCAGTTCCTAGGCCATTCCGATCCCAAAACCACCATGCGCTACCTCCGTCGTGCAGAAGAGCTGGCCGAGAAAGCTTATACGTATAATACACTACCACTCTAAGTAAGGCTTCGGGATGAGCTAGAGCAAAGCTAGAACAGCCTTAACCGGTTTGGCGGCCAGACACGCAAAATTACCTTGCCGGCTATCTCTGTTTCTGGAAC
>JALZFJ010000010.1 GCA_030867425.1 Actinomycetota bacterium
CACTATGAGGACGGAGCCGATGATGTCGAAGACTATCCCTGAGCGGACCATCTTGGTTATGGGGATCATGCCGGAGCCATAGACGATGGCGTTCGGGGGTGTAGAGACCGGGAGCATGAAGCCGTATGAGGCGCCGAAGATCGCGGCCAAGGCCGGGATCACGGGCTCCACCCCCGCCGAAGCTGCTATAGGGATGACGATCGGGACGACTATACCTACGCTCGCGGTGTTGCTCGTGGTCTCGGAGATGAGCACCGCCACCGCCGCAGAGAGCGCGGAAATGGCGAGCAGGTTCGTGACCCCCAGGGAGTTGGTTATCCCGTTGCCTATAACCTTGGCGAGGCCGGTGTCAGAGAGGAGCTTACCCAATGTGATGCCGGCGCCGAAGAGCAGGATGGTCCCCCAATCTATGCGGACGGCGTCGTTCCAGGTGAGGGTGAAGCGCCGTTCGGACCAGTTGACCGGCAGGATGAAGAGGAGCGTCGCGGCTAGGATCGCCACGACCCCCTCGTTTAGATGGCTTCTCATGAAGCTTGCGGGCGCGGAGTCTTCGCCCGCGATGAGGTTCACGATACCGGGCAGGATCCAGAGGGTGACCGCAACCCCGAAAGCGATCATGGTGTTGCGCTCGCCCGCGGAGATCCGGCCGAGCTTGCTGCGTTCCTCGTTGACGTACTCGTCGGCGCCGGAGATGCGGCGCACCTCCGGGCGGTTGAGGAGGATCAGGATCACGCAGAGGGCCAGGAACATCAGGAGACATATGGGGAGTGCCGTGATGGTCCACTCGAAGAAGGAGATGGTCGTCCCCGTCTGGTCCTCGATGAAACCGATACCGATAAGGTTCGGTGGGCTACCGATCGGCGTAATGAGACCGCCCACGCTGGCGCCGTAGGCGATCATGAGCATAAGCGCGGTACCGAAACGGAGGCGGCTCGGGTCCCTCTCGCCCTCGGCCTGTTCGCTCACCAAGCCGCCCAGAGCAGCCATTATTCCCAGTCCTATCGGGAGGAGCATCGCAGTGGTGGCAGTGTTCGAGATAAAGGCGCTAATAGTAGCGGCGATGGCGCCAAAGGCGATGATGACGCCGTAGGTGGAGTTGCTGACGCCAGGGATGGAGAGCACCCGGAAGGCGAACCTCCTGTCGAGTCCGTGGGTCATCATCGCTTGGGCGATGATGAACGCCCCAATGAACAGGAAGATTGTGTCGGACGAGAAGGCCCCGAAGACGGCCTCCGCACTAGCTACCCCGAAGAGCACGCAGGCCGCTATGCCCAGCACCGCCGTTACGGGGATGGGGATCGGCTCTGTAAGCCAGTAGACGATGACGAAGGCGAAGATCGCCGCCAGGGCTTGCTGCGCGGGCTGGAGCGGTAGGGGGATGAAGTAGAGTACCAGGAACACAACGGGGCCAAGGAATAGCCCTATCGTTTGTCGCGCCCGCTCGAAGCGCTCCTCTGCCGGAGAGAGCCTCTCCCTCTGCTCGTCGAGGGTCTGGTAGGTACTCCCAGGCCTTACCGTCTCGCTCATGCTCTCCTCCTCTTAACACGCGTCGGTGCGGATCTCCCCGTGCCGGCCTCGTCCGGCTATCACGGTGAGTAGTATACCTACGGGCGTAGAGCGGTGCAGCTGAGCGGGAGGCCCAGCCCTTAACGCAAGCGGGACTTGCGGTTGAGGGTCGCTTGGATACGACGGGCGTCTTCGTAGTCGCGCACGGCGTCCCAGAGCTTGCCTTCGGGGACTGTAGCGTGCCAGCGGTCGGCCCGGTAGCCGTAGCGGCGCTTGAGGGCGCGCACTGAGTCTACGGTGTAGCGCAAAGCGTAGACGAGCTTGAGCACCTCGTCGGGCTTCCGAGGGAGGAGCCGTTGGCGGCCCTCGGTCAACCAGCCGATCTCTGGCCGCGACTCCCCCGAGCGGAGGATCAGCTCTGCTTCCCACTCGACCCGCAAAGCGTTCATCTCGAACGTCCCCGGCAGGACGCTCAGGGGCCCCAAAGAGAACGAATCGTCAGCGTGAAACCCGAACGTTGTTCTAAGGAGCCACTTGAGATTTCCTTCGCTTAGGTTCTCGTAGCGGGAACGGAGGGCAAGGAGCTGCTCGTCGGAGTACGCCCCAAGGCCTCTGAGGGTGGGCCGCTTGGGATCTAGCCCGCCCCGTCTGAGTACCTTTGAGAACGTGTCGTAGGAACGGAGGCTCCTGAAGAGCCAGAGGAGGTATCCCCCGATGCCGAGCGCGAGGCCGAATACCGCGGTCGCGTAGAACGCCTCTTCCGGCACGGAGACGCCCTGGCCTTCCACGCTGCGTGCCCCGAAGAGGTTGTAGAAGAGCACCACGGCGGTCATGGTCGCGACGAAAGCCGCGGACCCGACGAGCAGGAAGGCCCCGAGCCGCCTCAAAGGCGGGGAGCAGGCGGAGGCCAAACCCTCCCACGCGACCCGCTCTTCGGCGGTGTCGAACGACGCTGTCCGTAACCCTTGCACGCTCCGCAGAGTATACCCGCAATCGTCGAGGATGAGTTGGGTGAGGGATCACCGCGATAGCTGCGATATCCGTCGGAGAGCAGATCCTGCTCCTCTCATCACCCCTAGGCCTTTTGCGAAATCGTAATCGGGGTTTTGCTGTGCCGTAACACACATCTGCTTTACTCATAGACACCGTGAAGACGAAGGACTACAGACCACAGCGGCGGGGTAGCTTCTCGCGGGGCGTCTTGCTCGTGCTCTTCGCGTTGTTCGTGCTCATGCTCCTCTACCTGCTGTTGCCGTTCGGTTCGCAGCGAGCGGTGCTCTTGGGGAGCGACGCGCGGGCGGGCGAGGGTTCGCGCTCGGACACGATCATGGTCGCCAAGGCCGGCGGGGGCCTGCTCGCCGTGCCGCGCGACACGCTGGTCCAGATACCGGGGATAGGAGAGGATAAGATAAACGCCGCGTTCGCGAACGGCGGGCCGCCTCTAGCGGTCGAGACCCTGGAGAACTTCATGGGGCTCCCGATAGGAAACTACGTGGTGCTGGACTTCGGCGGGACCAAGGAGATAGTGGACGCTCTGGGCGGTATCACGGTAAACGTCGAAGAGCCCATAGAGACGGAGCAGGACGGCGAGTACTTCTCGATCCCGGCCGGTCCCCAGGAGCTGAACGGCGCCGAGGCTCTGGCCTACGTCCGCTACCGAGGGGGACCCACGGCGGACATCGGGCGTGTCGGGCGCCAGCAGCGCTTCCTTCGAGCTCTGGCCGCGGAGGCTGCCTCGCCGAAGAACTTCCCCCGCCTGCCGGCCACGGCCGGAGCCGTCTGGCGCAACGTGGAGACCAACATGAACCCTCTAGAGGCGGCCCTGTTCGCGGCACGGTTGGGGATCTCGGGGAGCGGCAACGCGGAGATCTACCCCGGCACCCCGCAGTACATAAACGGTGTCTCCTACTGGGTCCCGGACACCACGGCGGGACAAAGGATGGTAGAGGCTATCGTGCGATAGCCTCTAGCTATCAGCAAGAGCCCTATGGACGAGATCTGGAGACGCGAGACCAGCGTTGGAGAGAGCCTCCGGTTTCCGTGGTACAGGATGCGCGAGGCGAGTATGCTTTCAAGATAGAAGCCGATGGTTGGCAGGTTGCTTAAGCAGCCTGCTCTTCCGCGAGCTTGCTCTGCTTCTCGATGAGGCGTTCGAGCCAACCCAGGGCCGGGTCGCTTTCGGTGGTGCGGGCGGCGTTTACGTACCAGTTGAGGGCCTCCCGGTGGTTGCCCAGGCGGCGGTTGAGCTCGCCGACGAGGTAG
Organism: Actinomycetota bacterium; assembly: GCA_030867425.1. Taxonomy (GTDB): domain Bacteria; phylum Actinomycetota; class Rubrobacteria; order Rubrobacterales; family Rubrobacteraceae; genus Rubrobacter_F. The sequence goes on from JALZFJ010000010.1 coordinate 3,769, forward strand.
GTCGTGACGGAGAGTTCGCGGCCGTGGAGACCTTCTCCTTCGAGGGCGCGCAAGAAATAGCGTACGGCCCTGAGTTGGAAGGTGCTTTCGAAGGGCCGCTCCTTCTCCTTGCGGCAGACCCAGGAGGCACGCAAGCAGAGATCCCCGAGCTGGCGGGCGGGGAGAGCGCGTTCCTGGCCGCAGACCTCGGCTGCGTGGAAGGCAAGCCAGGGCGGTGGGCTCGAGCGGAAGACGCGCAAGAGGCCGTCCTCCTTGAGGCGTTCCTCGAGGTCGTAACGCTCGGCGAACGAGAGGTCGAGGTCGTCGAAGCCCTCGCGAGATGCGAAGGAGCAGGCCGGGCACATCGTTACTTCGCTCTGGAGCACGCGCGACCCGTCGGAGAGGCGGCCGGGGAATTTGGGGCAGAGATCCGGCTCTCGACCGACGGTTACATAGGTGCCGACGCGCGGCGCCCGAAAGACGTGCCGGCACATTGGGCAACGTGTGTAGGCGCGCTCGACCTCACCCACGGACAACTCCTGCAACGTAATATGAACTGTCCAACAGTGCGGTCTTGAGAACCAAAGTGCGCCCGAGTTTACCATAACGTCGCCCGCGCCCTCGCGGCCCTTGTATACTGCCGGTACCGTCCACGGGCAGTGCTTCGAGGACTAGACCAGTACGTTCGAGGGGAGAAACTTGGAGCAGAGCAAGACGGACGCGGAAGTAGCGCTGGAGTTGATGCGGCTCGTCCTGGATCAGGCCGGGAGCCGCCGCCTCTCCCCGACCCGAACCCTCGCCCTCTACCACCTCTGCAAAGAGGCCGTCGCCTACGCCCCCGAAGGGGCTGTCACCGCCGACTACCTCGAAGACCAACTCAAGAAGCTTCTCCAGTAAAGTCCCCGATAGGGGAGGAAGGGGGTTCGCGCCTACGCCCCTCTCGCATTGGAAGTCAGTGAGTCTCCCGCGTCGGCCTCTCTCCTCCTACCGAGAACCCCGATAGGAAGAGCTCGACTGGATTACCTGATTTACGGAGTTGGAAGAGGTCGAAGACGAGACGCCGTCCCCCGAGTAAGTCAGGTTTATGGTACCCCCGAGGTGCTGGGCTGCTGCACGGAGCGGTTGTTCCCGGAAAGGAGGGTGACCGTCACGCTCCCGGCGCCCGCGCTTTGATTCTCTCGTCCCCCTTAGCTTCGGTCTCTCTCGTTTGGGCTTCTATGCCTGCGGTCTGCTCCGAGGTGTTCTGCTCCTCGGCGGACTTGTTCTGCGCCTGCTCGTCCCCACCGCGACCCGTCGCGAAGACAGTCGAAGCCAAGAGCTCGACGAGCGAGGCTTTGATCTTTGGGTTCGTGATCTTACCCTCCTCGGAGGAGGGGTTTGTCCTTTTCGATCCACACCGGCGTCTCCCTTCGGAGGGTCGAAGAATGCCGACTCGTTTTCTTACTAGCGTCTAGCAGGACCTTCCCGGGAGTTTCGGTGGTGGAGTTGCCGGCGGTGCTCCGGGAAGAGCCCTCGGCGGGGAGCCTTTCAATTCCGGTAAAAAGGCATCGGAGCGCGAAGTGTTAGAACCCCAACTTCTTGCCGCTCTCCGGCTTCTCGGAAGGACCCTCTACCGGCTCCTCCGTATATTCGACGCCGCCAAGTAGCAACTGCGGTTTCACCTCGAGACCGGCGGCGAGCTTCTGGATGGTAGATGGATATGCCTTGCGCTGACCGGTCTCCAGCTTCGAGATCGTGTCCCGCGCTACCCCGCTCTTCTCCGCCAACT
>JALZFJ010000018.1 GCA_030867425.1 Actinomycetota bacterium
CCGGCAGCTACCTTAAGGCCGGTCTGGCTGTTTCCGGTCATAGCGAAGGCGAGCAAGACCACCCAGCAGTCCTAACGGAACGGCGATTAGGGCGGCGACGGCAAAAAGCAGCCCGAAGGAGTGGGCCTCGGCGAGCGGCGCGACGGCGGTGGTTGCGATACCACTGCCCGCGAAGAGCGCAGCGGCGAAAAAGGCGATCACGCTGGCCCTAGCCTCCGGTACTACCTGAGTGGCCCAGGTCTGCAAGGTGGAGTGCATGAAGGCGAAACCGCCGCCGACGAGAATGGCCGCAAGAGCGGTGCCGGGGAGGTGGCGGTCGAGCGCCCCCGCAGCGTATCCCAGAGCCAGCAGCGCACCGCCGATCAGGATCAAGGCGTAGCGATCGAGCCTGTCGGAGATCCTTTTGAGCACCTGCGTCCAGACTAGTGTAGCGAGCCCGTAGAGCCCGACCGCGAGCCCGGAGATAGCGGCACTGTATCCTGTGGCTTCCAGCGAGGGGGCGAGGTAGATCAGGAAGCCCAGGATGACGCCGCCTTCGACGAGCGCGAGTAATACCACCAGAACCGCCCATGGTCGCCTCACGATGAGCCTGACCTGCGCGAGCGGCCCCGCGCCTCCGCCCTCCTTCTCCGGTTCAGGTAGCCGCCGGGCGAGCAAGAGTCCCAAGACGCCCGCAGCGAGGACCGGTGCTGCAAACACGAGTCGCCAGAGCCCCAGGTAGGCCGCGAGTCCTGCTGCCACCGTGGCGAGGGCAATCGCCACCGCGCCCGCGGCCAGCTGATCCGCCAGGGCCTTCTGCCGGAAGGAGATGGGCACGGTGTCGCCGATGTAGACGAGGGCGGCCGGAATCACCGCCGAGAACAACCCGCCCGCGAGCGCCCGCCCAACGACGAGCACCGGGAGGTTCGGCGCCAACGCCGAGAGGAGTCCGGGTACCACTACGGCGAGCAGCGTGAGCCGCATCACCTGCACTCGCCCGAGCCGGTCAGAGAGCATCCCCCAGACCGGCTGCATCAGGCCGTAGAGAAGAAAGTACAAGCTCGCTACGATCGCGACCTGCGCGAGCGTAACCCTAAGGTCAGCCGCAATGGTCACCAACATCGGCGCCACTGTGAAGCGGTCGAAATTGCTCAGGAAGGCTGCCGCTCGCAGGAGCCGCAAAGGACCCTTAAGATCTGCACTACCATACGTCTCCACGCGCTACCCGCCGCCTCCCACGCCCTGAAGATACCAGCAATACTTCGGAAGGCATAATGCCAAGTACGCTTCGGCAGAAGCGCTCAAAGTCGGTGTACAGTTACTAGACTGCACAAGGTCACGCCTTTCAGGGTATGGAAGCCTTGGCCCCGAGACAAGGTACGAACTGTAGTTATTCGTGGAGGCAGTGGTCCAATGGATGGGTCAGTATTCGGACAATGTGTCGGCGATCGGTTGCTAGTGACGTTGACAAGCTTGCTTTCTGACAGAGATTTGAAAGTCACCGGGGCGAGCACAAGCGAACAGCGAGAAACACAAGCTCTGCGAATTTGGCTTGAAAAAGCAGTTTTCTGAATAGCGGTGAACAACTACGAAGGTGTGGAAACTGACTCTGGACCAGTTAGTCAGTGGCTCGATAGGGGCTCGTCATCCTGCATTGAGAAAGAAAGTCTGCTCTCAGCCTCGAACTCTTTGACATCTAATTCTTGGCAGAGTTGCAGGTCCAGCGACCGCGATCACGACTGCGCGTCTTCGTCCCACTAACCTGTATACGCTAAGAGGGCCTTTTAAAACCCACTTTTTGAGTACCTCAAAGCAGGTGAGCAAGTAAGGTTATCGCAGCAAAATACTAGCGTACTATGATCCTATGAGGAGAGCCTCGGCCTTTGTGTAAGGAGATACCCTAGGCTTGGCGATTAACGAAGTGAGTTCGTTACATCTCGTATGTCGAGCTCGATCTCTGGGGGCCTACGGACCCCTAGCTGGCGAAACTGCGAAACCGGCGGGCACAACTTTGCAGGGCGTGCTGGGCCAGGAAGGGCAAAACAATCTCACCGGGCAGGAACAGCCATTTTCTGTTAACGGTGGCGCCCAGCATCGTGCCGACCAAAGCGAGCACGGGCGCGTTGAGCATCTAAACTCGCTCGAGGTCCCATTCATTTTCTAGTCCTTCGAGGCGACCAGAGATGTCTCCTTTTCACTTCCCGTAAGAGCGAACCCGCTCCTCCAACTTCCGGCCGATCTTTTCTAGACGACGTGGCCGTGCTCATCTGCACCCGGTCGGCTTCATTGCTTACGATAGGTCCACTACCATTTTCCAGGGGCTGCGCCCTTCCTTTATCGGTCGGAGTAGCTCTCCTAGCCCTTCCATAGGCTTTCGTGAGTTTTTCGCATGCATCTGTCTTCTACGTAAGCGAGCCCCCCTTCTTCTGCTATCCGGCGTGCCTCCGCGTTCTCGATCCCCTCCTGCAACCATAACGCTTTGGCCCCAGCCCGGACTGCGTCCTCGGCGATCTCGGATGTCTTTTCGGGAGGGAGGAAGACGTCCACCACATCTACCCGCTCGGGAATCTGATCGACGGTGTCGTAAGCACGCTCACCTATCACCTCCTCCTCGGTGGGGTTCACCGGGATGATCCGGTAGCCCTGCTCTTTCAGATAGCTTCCTACCTCGTGGCTGTACTTCTCGGGGTCGTTCGAGAGCCCCACCACCGCAACAGTCTCGGCTTCCTTGACGATGGTCTCGGGATCGGGATTAGCCATAGTGCCGCTCCTCCTTAGCGTAGTCTCGTCTAGAAGGTAAGCACCTGGTCAGCCTCCGCGCACAGCTTCGCAACGTCGGGCGGGCCGGCCCATGTGCCGTTTACGACCTTCAGGTTCTCCTCGGAAGCCCCCCGGGCTTCTGCGCACCCCTTTCAGACGTACACGGGAACCTGATGCTCCTTTAGCTTGTCCACCAGCGTGCGCACGGGGGGCACACCTACGCCCTCCGTCTGCTGGACGTTGTCGCCGATGACTAGGTCGGTGCCGTCCCCCGCGAGGACCACCGAGACTTCTTGCCCAAGTTCAAGGGACCCGTTGGCCGCGATATGCAGCGGTACTGAGGCCAAGGTGGGGTCGTTCACTCCCCGGTTAACTATGTACACTATCCTCATCGCTCCTCCCTAGAGCTACTTCATCCTCCATTCTCATTACATTTGCCACTCTTACCTCTTAGGAGATGCTGTGAAACAATTACGCGAAGCCCTTTGCGCTAAGGAGATGAGTTGGCTTGGAGAAATCATCCGAAAACTTTAGATGCGCTACGAAACGCTCACGCCAGGCAGTTGAGGTAGATGAGGGAACAACCGAGGTGGAGAAACGCTTCATGGATGTTCGCCCACGGTTCGTAGCGCACCGCGAGCCTGCTGTACTTCGCCAACCACGCTAACATCCGCTCAACCACCCACCGGTAACATCCCAGCCACTCGTTCTTTGCCCTTCCTAGTTATGCGGCTCTTGATCCTGCGCTTCCTCAGGTCTTGGCGGCACTTCCTGGCGTCGTAGGCTTTATCGGCGTGCAGCTTCTTCGGGCGCTTCCTCGGTCGCCCCTTCGATCTCTTGATCGGTTCGACGCTGTCGATAAGCTTCTCGAACATCTTAGAGTCGTGGACGTTGGTGACGGTGAGTGCTAACGCGAGTGGGACTCTGTCCCCGTCCGCTACAAGATGGCGCTTCGAGCCTTGTTTGCCACTATCCGTCGGGTTCCTGCCGACAGCTTCGCCCCCCTTTGGCCTGGACGGAGGCGCTGCCTAGGCTGCACGTTCCCAGTCGGTCCGATCGGATTTGCCCAGGCGGTCTGAGAGCACCTGGTGCAGGCGTCGCCACATACCTGCCTTTTGCCACTCCTTGAGACGCTGCCAGCAAGTGCTGCCGGATCCGCAGTCTATCTCCTTGGGCAACATCTCCCAAGAGCTGCCACTCTTTAGGACGAAGACGATGCCGATTAGCACCGCTCTGCCAGGCACGCGCGGCCTGCTGCCCATGGCTTAAGCCGCTCGGGTGGTAGCAGCGGCTCGATAGCTTCCCACAATTCGTCGCTTACCAGTTCTCTTCCCATGCCGAGAAGCGTAGCACCCGCTCACAGAGAAGGTTTTGCCAGCGCTCTAAGTAGCATCGAGGTTAACCCCTATATAACACGACGGGGGCCGCGGACCTGTACATAAAACAGATCTACGATGGCGCTTTTGTGGCAAGCCAACCATGGCGGCGGGGGTGACGGGGTTTCCTCCTACCCTGCTTGAAAAGCTCTCGCCGCGTTTCCTCCTAGACACGCGAGGCTGGGTACTAGCGGGCAGCGGGGAAGAGCATAGTAAGATACCTGACTATGGAGGAGACTTACACGACCTCTGAGGTAGCGCGTATCTTGGGTATATCTCCGTCGAGGGTGAGGACCCTTGCGGCCAATGGCGAGCTCGAAGCCGAGCGCGACGAGGCGGGTCACTGGGCCTTCCCGGCGCGCGCGGTGCACGCCCGGATGCCCGGTCGTCCACGGCGAGACACCCCCGACCCCACAGACGAGGTGGTGATGGGAGCCGAGGAAGGGAGGCGCATGGCGGATCAAGTGGGCGGACGACCAACTCCAGAGGCCTGGATAGAAAAACAGGTGGTCCTGGGCGTTGGCACCAGCGGTGCCCGGGTGAGCGGCGAGCTGCGCGAGGTCAACGACAGGGGTGTAGTCATACACGTAGGATCCGAGGGACAGCGCGAGGCTGTGTATGTCTTCTATCCCTGGAGCAATGTGCAGGCGATTCGGATCCCCGACAAAGAGGCGCCGGAGTAGCTCAAGCCGGAAGAGGGCTCCTAATGAGCATCCCCGGGACCTTGCCCTGCAATGGAACTAACGTAAACTAACAACAAGAGCAGTGAAAGCGGCCCTCTGAAATCTCCGAGACCGTAATTCGACCTAATTTGGCCAATTTATCCAAATTTAATGCGCCTTGCGTGGTTGCTGAAAGCATGGGGCATAGTGTCGAGGCCGCGCGGAGGGGAGTAGGCAAGAGCGAAGCTGCTCGCGCCTTTGGGGTGAGCCTCTCCTCGGTCAAGTGTTACGTCAGCAAAGCTCTTGAGGGCGCATCGCTTTCTCCCAGAGAACATCCCGGTCCCCAGCCCAAGATCGACGACGAGCGAGCTCGACGGCTCTTGGAGACCGACCTCGAGGGGCGTCTGGCGCCTTCGCTCAAAGAAAGTGACCGTTTTCTGGAGCGGGTTAGTGGTGTGCGGATGAGCGAGTCAACGATGAGGAGGTTATCCTGGCTCCAGCGTCGAAGAGAGGGCAGATTGTGCTGATGGACAACCTCTCTTCCCACAAAGGAGAGCCAGGACGTCGACTGTTCGAGTAGCGGGGCTGCGAGCTACTCTACCTCCCTACTCGCCGAACCTCAGTCCAATAGAAGAGGCCTTCTCGAAGATCAAGCGTTTTCCGCGCCAGATCGGTGCTTAGACGCCTGAGAGGCTGGTAAGTCATGGGTAAGGTACTCGATGTGGTCATCACGAAGGACGCACAGTCTTCTTTGCTCACTGCGATTACCGCATCTTTGGCCAGTAGTCGCGAAAGTCAATACAGGCCCCAGAGAGCAAGCGCGTGCCAGAAATCCTTTGGGCTCCCGGGCACGAAAAAGGGACGGAGGAGTGCAGGCTCTCCTCCGCCCCGAACTCGGAGACTGGGGCGGCGTGCGCCCCGACCCCCGAAAAACTCCGTTTAAGTTACCTGCGCCGCAGAACGGCGAACGTTAAGGCGCCCGCGCCGAGAAGCAGGGCGGCGGTGGGCAAAATCACGGACGGAGAAGCAAAACCACCGCTCGGGGGCAGCGGCGCGGTGTCCTCTACCATAATGGTTTGCTGCGCCATGGCGGTCGGCACGAGGATCATCATGGCCACCAGGGCGGCCGTAGCCAACAAAACTATCCTTTTCACTGAATTCCTCCTTCTACCTGCACGGTCTTCCTACATGGCCTGCACCGCTTCCACCTGGGAAGATACCCGTAGTTTACACACCTGAAACGCAGAAGTCTCTATTTGCTTAACGTTTTTTAACAGAATTCATACACCCGAAAGCCAGATCCACAAGATGCTGTGTAGAGAAGAGTACGAGATCATACACGCTGCTTCTCCCTACCCTTCGGTTTACGGCACGCGTTGCGACGGTACTCGACCGGTCTCGTATGATTCGGCTCACAGCGGAAGGGGGAGAATCGAAGGAGAATTTTATCTCCCCTGCAGTTTCAATGAGCGGGGGTAGTGGGATTCTTCCTCTCTTTCTCGCACCTGTTCGCTCTTCTGCGTTCGTTGCAGTGATACTTTACCGGACGAGCGCGGCACTCTTATTCTTCCTTCCAAAGCTGCCCACTCTCGAGAACCTTTCGTAGCCAGAACACCACTTTGTAATATTTTGCCCTTTCAACCTCTCTAGTACCAGTCTTCTGCTGCCCACGTTGCAGGACAGACGGCTAGAAGCTACGTTATCCAGACCCTTAGAAAAGACCCGGGACAACGTTAAATCAAGCTTCTCTTTGTTAGATGCTGAGTTCTTCGGCCGTTACTATTCCTTGCTTGCGCCTGCGGCAAAAGTTTTCTCCGAGTCTCTGAATCAACCGGACCATCATAACCAGCTTCTTAACCTCGCCGTGCACAAGCAAGAGCATACCGAACTGTCCTCCCTCCGTTCCTGAGGAGTGGCAGCGAGAAAGGAGTATCGAATTGCAATAGGTTCGCATCTCTCGGTTTTAGTCAAGCGGGGGTAGTGGGATTCGAACCCACGGGCGTTTTACCGCCTCTGGTTTTCAAGACCAGTGCATTAGTCCGCTCTGCCATACCCCCGAGCAATTTTATCTTCTTTACGGAGATTGTACGAGCTCTGGGTCAGGCAGCCTTCGACGAGTCGCTCTTCCTCCCTCGCGGCAAGCATGTGGAGCCAGACGCAGGAGTTCTCTACGTGAAACTGCGGCGTAACCCTTTCAGGTTTGAGCGAACGTCGCGCGATCGCTTTGTTGTCCGGTTAGGTACTCGATCCAGCTGCCCACCGGTTTGGTTATGCGGTCGTCGATCACATGCGAGGTCTAGGGTTCGATCCTGGCGTCCGTGCTCGATACCCGTTGACGCAGCGCGGCAACGGCTTGCCACCTTGAGGGCTTCTCGTCGCTGCGGAACGTCCTGAGGTGCTCCTCGTGATTCCAGTGCTCGTCCAGGAACTTCTTTGCAGCGGTACGCCCCCACTCGTACGGCTTCAGCACACGAGCTTCGGAGAGGTCAAACTCCGTGGTGCCCACTCCTAGAGTGTCGATGGCGATCGTCCGGTCGAAGTCAGCTTCTTCTATGAAGAGCCGGTCGTGGGCCTCCACCATGGTATCCACCAGACTTCTTAGGTAATCGACAACCAACAAGTCCCCGCTGCGAGGCCTTTTCGGCTGGGGCGGGCCCCAATCCGCGGGAGCTCTCGGATCCACCTTCACTAACTGCAGCCCGAAACTGGGCCAGAGCGGCTCCTCGGCGTCGAAGAGCCAGACCGGGAAGTTAGAGAGCATCCCGCCGTCAACGATGAGGTGTTCCCTGCCCGTCTTCGGATTAGCGAACTTCACCGGTTCAATGAAGATGGGTATGCTCATGCTGACTGCCCGGGTCACGCTTAAGTCGCTCGGGTCGTCGATGCCGAGCTTGGGCGCATTGAGGGGCAGGACCAGCAAGCGCCACTTGGTGAGGTCCGAGGCGATCACGTGCGCCTTGAAGCGGTAGCGGAGCTCGGCTTCTTCGTGGCGTATCATGTCGCCAAAGCTCCGCACTCCCTTGACCTCTAAGATCACTGTAGTGTCGAGCAAGGCGTGTCTTACGATCTGCGTGAGGCAGCAGCGGCAAATTCCCAGCCATCGGGTAGACGAAGTGGTGCCTCAGGTCATGATAGCTCACGTTCTACTTCCCAACGCCAGTGTAGGAGTAGGGCGGCCCTTCGAACCCCCGACACTCTCCAAGAAAGGGTCTATGTCTGTCATGCTGTCCTCCTTACTAGACCCTGAAGGCCGAGGGACAGACGTGGTTCAGGACGCAGCCTGGGCAGTCAGGCTTGCGGGCCTTGCAGACGCGGCGGCCGTGGAATATGAGGAGGTGCGAGAAGAGGGCCCTCTCTCCTTCGGGCACCACTCTCAGGAGATCACGCTCTAGCTTTTCGGGGTCGTGGTGTTCGGTGAGGCCGAGGCGACCCGAGACGCGCCGGACGTGGGTGTCAACGACCACGCCCTCGTCGACACCGAAGGCGTTGCCCAAGACCACGTTGGCTGTCTTGCGGCCCACGCCAGGGAGTCGGACGAGATCGGGCATGGCGCTAGGAACCTCTCCGCAGTGGTCCTCGACGATGGCGCGGGCCATGCCCTTCAGGTAGCGGGCCTTGTTGCGGAAGAAGCCTACGGGCCGGATCTTCTCCTCCAACTCCGCCAGGTCGGCCTCTGCGTAGTCCTCCGCGGCGCGGTATTTCTCGAAGAGATCTTTCGTGACCTCGTTGACTCGGTCGTCGGTGCTCTGGGCGGAGAGGATGGTCGCCACCAGAAGCTGAAGAGGGTTCTCCCACTTAAGCTCGGTCCTGGCTTCTGGATATGCTTCCTTGAGGCGCGTTATTACCTCGCCCATCAGGGCGGTGGGACGGTCGGAATGTTCAGCGCGTGTTTGCACGACAATCCGGATTATATCCCGACCAGACGAGCGCCTAGCAGGTCTTTCAGCAAGGTAACCGGGACATTCGCCCAGACGCCCATAGGCCCTATTTCCTATTAAACCTTCGCCGGATAAGGAGTATCGTGATCCTCTTAAAGAAGAGTTGCACGGCGGGATCGGAGGCAGAATATGGAACATAGTATCGAGAGAGCGGCGGTTTCACATAAGATTGACAAGGGGCCGGGAGCTCTCGGCCTGTACCTGTCGAGTTCTCGGCGACACAGGTTACTGAGCCGTCGCGAGGAGGCTACTCTTTCGGCACGCATCCGGGAAGGCGACGAGACGGCCTGGGAGGAACTGGTCCGGTGCAACTTGAGGCTTGTCGTCTCAATAGCGCGCAAGTACACGGGTCGAGGGCTCGATTTCGCCGACCTGATCCAGGAGGGTAACCTGGGACTCATGCGGGCGGCTCGCGGCTTCGACGCAAATTTCGGCACCAAGTTCTCGACGTACGCCACGTGGTGGATCAAGCAATCTATAACCCGGGCCATCTCCAACAAGGCATCCCTCATCCGGGTACCCATCCACGCTGCCAGCGAGGAGCGGACCGTCAACGACGTCCGCAATCACCTCCAGGCCACGACCGGCCGCGAGCCCTCCGTCGAGGAGCTCTCCGAGTTCGTCGGCAAGAGCACGCGGGAAGTTGCGAACTACCTAGCCGTTCGTAAGACAGTCGTCTCCTACGACGTGCCCGTCGGAGCCGAGGACGACAGTTCCCTCTCCAACCTCCTCGCCGACGAGACGGAGGCCGACACGGAGGACCTGTTCATGGAGGACGCCCTCAAGGATTCCGTCCGCGGCCTCCTCGAGATCCTCTCCGAGCGCGAGCGCCGCATCATCGAACACCGCTACGGCCTCGACGGCGGCAAGTGCGCCACCCTCCAGGAGATAGGCAAGGAGATCGGAGTGACCCGCGAACGGGCCCGCCAGATTCAGAGCGTCGCCTTTCGCAAGCTGCGCTCGCACGCCCTCGAAGCCGAGCTCGAGTCCTTCCTCGAACCGTCCTTGAGTCACGCCTAAAGGCAGCACTGGGGCCGCCTCTAGAGAGCCGGGTGGCCCCGTCTCGCCGCGAGCCTTAAACTACCCTATGGTTCCGGGACGCCACAGAGGGGAGCACGCATGGCCGCATTCGTCGCCTTCGACTACACGAACCTCACCGCCGAGGTGAAAGGGGGAATCAGCGCCAGGGAGTTTGGGGAGTTCAGGCCATATCTCAGAAGAGCCGTGGACAATTTCCTTGAAGACCCGCGCGGCTTCATGCGCCTGCCGCACACGAGCGAGTTCTCGGACCCCTCGGAGGTCTTAGCTGGAGAGGTGCACGCCTCTGGCGCCACGGACTTCGTCCACGTCGGCATTGGCGGCTCGGCTTTGGGTCCCATCGCCCTCCACCGCGCCCTCAACCACCCTTACTACAACTCCCTACCGAACCGTTCGGGTCCCCGCATCCACTTCGCCGAGAACACCGACCCCGCGACTCTGGCAGCCATCCTCGATGTCGCGAACCTCTCCAACACCTGGGTCAACGTGGTCACCAAGAGCGGATCGACCGCCGAGACTGTGGCGAACTTCCTCGTCGTCCGAGGCGCCCTCGTGGAGGCCTTGGGCGAGGACGGCTACGCCGAGCGCGTCGTCTTCACCACCGATCCCGGAAAGGGCCACCTGAGGCAGATAGCCGACCGCGAGGGCATAAGAACGCTCCCGATACCACCCGACGTTGGCGGTCGCTTCTCGGTCTTCACGCCGGTCGGCCTCTTCCCCGCCGCCGTCCTCGGCCTCAACGTCGAGGCCCTCCTGCGCGGCGCCGCCCAATGTGTCGATGAGATAGCGGAGGAGGGCGTGGATCACCCCGCTATCCGGGGGTCGGCCTACCACTTCCTCATGGACACGTCCCACGGGCGCAACGTGCGGGTAATGATGCCCTACGCCGACGCCTTGGAATGCACCGCCGCCTGGTTCGTCCAGCTCTGGGCCGAGTCCTTGGGGAAGGAGGGCAAGGGTTCGACGCCGCTCGGCGCCGTGGGGACAACCGACCAGCACTCGCAGCTGCAGATATACATGGATGGTCCGCAGGACAAAGTCATCGAGATCGTCGAGATCGAAAACCACCCGCGGGATCTCCTCATCCCGAAAGCCTACGAGGACCTCGAAGGCGTCGGCTACCTCGGCGGCCACACGATGGCCGAGCTTTTGAACGTCGAGTGCGACGCCACTCGAAAGGCGCTTACCGAAGCCGGACGTCCGAACTGCACGATAAAGATCGGGACGGTCGACGAGGAGCACCTGGGGTACCTCATGCAGGCCCTGGAGGTGCAGACCGCGCTCGCGGGCTCTCTATACGGCGTTAACGCCTTCGAGCAGCCCGGCGTCGAGGCCTCGAAGCAGATCACCTACTCGCGTATGGGTCGCCCCGGCTACTAAACTTACCCCGCGCTGGTGTCAGCCGATCACCTCGGCGCCACCCTACGGGCAGTGCCCTCGACGATCCGCATCGCCGCCTCAACCGAGGTCGTGTTTAGGCCAGGCAGCTTGGTCTCGGATATCCGCCTGAGCTGCTCCCGCGTGACGGTGCCAACTTCCGTACCCGCTGGGCTTCGCGGCGCTTAGAACAACGGCGGCGTCAGGAGGCGCAAATCACTCCGGGTCTGAGCAGATCTGGGTAAGGTCCCCTTGTACTGCCCATAGGCAATGGCAATCTTAGGCGGGGATCGCCGTCCGGTCGGAGCCCTTCAGCCCAAGCTTCTGGCGCGCCTCATCGGGCGTGGCAATCTCCAGGGAGAGTTCGCCTAGGATGCGGGAGATCTTCTCGACCTGTTGTGCGTTGCTTTCGGCGAGCACCCCCCGCGCGAGGTAGACGCTGTCCTCCAGGCCTACTCTCACGTTGCCCCCGAGGGTAGCGCCCTGAGTCACGAGCG
>JALZFJ010000285.1 GCA_030867425.1 Actinomycetota bacterium
GTGCGGCGACCGGATCGCGCAGGTAACCGTTCCGGTAGAAGCTGCCGATACGGGACCACGAGCCGGGTGCGACGGCGAGCAACCGGTTGTGCAACAGTGTGGTAGGGTCGAGGCCGACCAGCCCGCCGTCATCGGACGGGATCGCTTTATGCAGTGCCCCAAGGAGCTCGCTCGCTAACCGTTCGGGAAACATTCCACTGCCAGCGAGGCGACTGATCCGCTGACGCGCCTCTTGCTGCACCCGTGAGAGTCGCGGCATATGCGGTCACCTCCTGTCCCCGCGGAATTCACCCCATTAAATCATAGAAATCAGTGAGGCGAGGAGGGACGTCCTCCACCTATAATCTACGGCAAGAAAGCCGATGCCAAGCATAGCGGTGAGTCAAATAACTATTAGCAGATGTAATCTGTGAACGCCAACGTTTTTGTAGCCACGACGGGGAATGGACTGGCGCGCGCTTCTCGCTTCCCGGAGAGTAAGTGGTCGACTGAGTCTTTGATCACGGAGCAGGACGTGCGCTGCCTAGCATCAGACCCGCTGAACCATCAGGTGCTCTACGCTGGAACGCAGGGAAGCGGGGTGCTGTGCTCAGATGACCGCGGAAAGACGTGGCGTCCTGCAGGACTGGACGGGCACATCGTCAAATCCCTTGCAGTGAGCCGTGCTGAGCCCGGTGCCATCTACGCAGGCACAAAGCCCCCACTCGTCTTTGTCTCGCGGGACGCTGGTACACATTGGACGGAACTCGACGCTTTCCGCCGTATCCGCTCACGCCGCCTATGGTTCTCGCCCGCCGAGAAGCCGTACACCCCCTATGTGCAGGCCATCGCGCTCTCGCCGACCGACCCGAACGTCATAAACGTCGGGATCGAGTTCGGAGCGACGGTACGGAGCGTGGATGGCGGAAATAGTTGGACGGGTCACCTCAAGGGTTCCTTGAGGGATTGCCATACTCTAATATCTCACCCGACCAACGGCGAGTGGGTCTACGAAGCCGGTGGCACAGGCGCGGGCGCAGCACTCAGCCGCGACGCCGGCAGGACTTGGACGCAGCAGAAGAGGGGCCTCGACCGACACTACGGTTGGGCATGTGCTGCCGATCCTGCCCGACCCAACGTATGGTACGTCTCCGCCTCGCCGGGAGCGATGAAAGCCCACAGCGAGAACAGTGCCCAAGCAGCTATCTTCCGCTGGACGGGTAAGGGGTGGCAGCGTCTGGCGGGTGGGCTGCCACAGCCGCTCAATCATATGCCCTATGCTCTGCTAACTGATCCTGAAGCTCCGGGAGAAGTCTATGCGGGCTTGAGCAACGGAGAGGTATGGCATTCGGCAGATTACGGGGAGAGTTGGCGGCAGCTTCCCCTCAACCTGAGGGCGATCGATCGTGATCTTATTGCGCTATGGATAGCGTGAGAGTGCAGGTCATGCAGGAAGGCACTAGGCAATCGTGAAGAAGATTTCATCCTTAACGGCAGATCGTTCCCGCGAATTGGTTGCTGCGCTCCTGGCGCTATCGTGGTTCGGGCTCTTCGTCCATAACGCTATCGAGCTTCCGTCGCTCAACTTGCTTAGCCCCGAGAACAGCCTCCCGGCACTTGTCGCCATGCTTCTCTTCGTCGGATGGTGGCTGCTACCCACCGGACGCCTCGCAGCGGCTCTGCTCCTCGTGTGGGGGCTGCTGCATCTGGTGGGGGGTGCTATTGTCACGCTGATACCGTTTAGCTTCCTGCCTTTCGTCCCGGAGCAGGACATTACCCACTACTTCGCCCACTTTTTGTACGGACTCGCGCAGTTGCCATTGACTTGGGTCATGATTCAGCAGCTACGGCGATCCCCTAAAGCCCGCGCGTAGACGGATAAGAGGACAGGACGAAGGGAAAAGCTGCCATTGTCTCGAACCATAGTACCGCGGTGTGACGGTGGGCGCGATGTCATGCTGCGCATTCAAGTAAAAGCTCGGGCCATGGAACAAGGAGGTGCGTTATGGCCAAAGCAGGCGACGAGATAGTCAACCCCCGCACGGGGCAGAGGATGGTATTCCTTAAGACCGGCACAGAGACCGGCGGAGAGCTGGTGCAGATCGACACCTACAACCCGCCCACGGGTGTCCCCGAGCCTAAGCACGTCCACCCCTTTCAGGAGAGCGGTGCAGAGGTTCTCTCAGGCTCACTGCGCTTCCGCATCAGGGGCGAGGAAAGATCGGTTAAGGCGGGAGAGTCCATAACCATCCCCGCCAACACGCCCCACCACTTCTGGAACGACGGGGAGGAGGAGGCTCACTGGGTACAGTGGTTCAGGCCTGCTCTCAAGACTGACCGATTCTTCGAGACGTTCTTTGGCCTCGCCCAGGACGCCAAGCTTAACGAGAAGGGGTTGCCATCGCTCTGGCAGATGGCAGTGTCGGTGCCCTACTTCGGGGACGAAGGCCGGCTTACCAGCCCGCCGTGGGCTGTGCAGAGGGTGATCTTCGCGATGCTCGCACCTATCGGAAGACTACTTGGCTACCAAGCACAGTACCCCTATCCCCGTGCTAAGAAAAAGGTAAACACCGCTCGGTAGAGCGGCGCAGAGAAACCAAGTTCCACTCTTCCCTTACAAGAAGATGCGATGGATAGAGATGGATAGAGTTTGTTTCTCGTCTGCAAGCACACGAAAGCATCTCAACTCTGCTCCTTACCAAACAGGCTCTAAAAACCCGCGGGTATTTAGCCTAACAAAGTTGTGAGCGCGATCCCCCACCCCTCCCGCGACCGGAACTCGCCGTACGCGAACTCCACCCTCTTACCGTCCCGCCAAAACGTCACGAACCTTTCCCGGTCTCCCGGGTGGTTCGGATCGTAGACGTAGACT
>JALZFJ010000062.1 GCA_030867425.1 Actinomycetota bacterium
TGGGGGACCCTGAGCTCGCCAAAGAGGTCTTCGAGAAGTGCCTCGAGGAGGGCGTGCTCGTCAACCTCATCGCCGGGACCACGATAAGGCTCGCCCCGCCCCTCACCGTCACGAAGACCGAGATCCGTCACGCCCTCGACACTCTACGCGCCGCCGTGGATGCCGCTATAGGCGTCCCGGTCGGTGTTCCGGCCGAAGTCCAGGAGCAGGCCGTCGCCTAGAGAGGAACAGGGGCTGTGATCACTGCGCAGCAACAAGAAGGCCCGCAGACCCCCTCGCCCCTCGCCGGGCGCGATTGCCTCACCCTCGCCGAGTTCGAGCCCGGCGAGGTGGGCCTTATCCTCGACGAGGCCGTCAAGATAAAGGCTCTGAGGAGATCCCGCATCCCCTTCAGGCCGCTCTTCGGCAAGACGCTCGCGATGGTCTTCCAGAAGCCCTCCAACCGCACCCGCGTCTCCTTCGAGGTCGGGATGTACCAGCTCGGCGGACACGCCCTCTCTTTGAGCCCGCAGGAGATACAGATGGGTCAGCGCGAGACCCCTTCGGACACTGGCCGCGTCCTCGCCCGCTACATAGACGCCATAATGGCCCGCGTTTTCAGCCACGAAGAGGTCGAAGAGCTGGCACGAGCCGCCGAAGTCCCCGTAATAAACGGCCTCTCTGACCTCCACCACCCCTGCCAGGCCCTCGCCGACCTACTAACCATCCGCGAAGAGCTCGGCGCATTGGAAAGCGTGAAAGTAGCCTACTTTGGCGACGGCAACAACGTCGCCCACTCTTTAGCATTGGGTTGCGCCCTGACCGGCGCCCAGCTCACCATAGCCCACCCCGAGGATCATGCTCCAGACCCGGGAGTCGTCAAATTGGCCGCCAAGCTCGGGGCGGCCCCGACCCTCACCGAAGACCCACTCGAAGGGGCGGCCGGCGCGCGGGTCGTTTACACCGACGTGTGGGCCAGCATGGGCCAGGAGGCCGAGACTGAGGAGCGCAAAGAGAAGTTCGCCCCCTATCAGGTGAACGAAGAGCTGATGAGCCACGCCGTCCCCGACGCCATCTTCCTCCACTGCCTCCCCGCCCACCGCGGCGAGGAGGTCACGGCGGACGTCATAGACGGCCCGAAGAGTCGCGTCTTCGACCAGGCCGAGAACCGATTGCACGCCCAGAAGGCGCTTCTTTACCTACTCCTCGCTTAGCGGGCCGCTAGAGCGGGCTCTCAGCCCCGCAAAGTGTAAGACAATACCTTCTCCTCCAGCAAGGACTGCAGGGAAACAGCTATCCGGTACACGGACTCTTGTAGAATCAGTGCAGGGGAGCTAACGCACGGAACTTCTTGGGGAGGTTCGCCTTGACGATCGACTATACGTACCGCATCCAGCAGCCGCATCGTACCGGTCAGCTCTCCAGGGTAGCCGGTACGATAGCCGAAGGGGGAGGTTTGATCGGTGATGTGACCACGCTCAGGGTTGGGCGCGAATCCTCGATACGCGAGATCACTCTGGAGGTCGAGAACCACGAGCAAGCCGAGCAGATCACGAATCTTCTGAACGATCTCGAAGGCGTCGAGGTGCTCTGGTTCCGCGACCGGGCCCTCTTACGACACGAGGGCGGCAAGCTGAACGTGGAGGTGGTCCGGCCCGTGAGGACGGTTCAAGACATGCGCGACGTCTATACCCCAGGCGTGGCGCGGGCTTGTACTGCCATCGCCGAGGACCCGACCCTTGCGAGCAGGCTGACCATGATCGGCCGCAGCGTCGCCATCTGCACGAACGGCACGCGAGTTTTGGGCCTGGGCGACATCGGGACGGTGGCCTCGATGCCGGTGATGGAGGGCAAGGCCGTCTTCTACAGGCAGCTCGCCGGCATCTCGGCGATGCCGATCCTGGTAGACGCTAAAGGGGTGGACGAGTTCGTCGAGACGGTGGTCAGGATCGCACCTACGTTCGGGGGTATCCACCTGGAGGACATCTCGGCGCCGGAGTGTTTCGAGATCGAGTCGCGCCTCATAGAGGCACTGCCCCAGCCCGTGATGCACGACGACGTGCACGGCACGGCCGTGGTCACGCTCGCCGCGGCCCTCGTCGCCTGTCGCCAGGCCGGTCTCACGCTCCAGGAGGAGGTCGTCGGGCAGATCGGGCTCGGAGCAGCGGGGTTCGGGATCGCCTCCCTAATAGTCCAAACCGGCGCGAGGAAGGTGCTCGGCTCGGACCCCAACGAGGCGAGCCACGAGCGTGCCCGTAGGGCCGGGATCGAGATCGCGGACCTGGGAACCATCATGCAAGAGGCCGACGTGGTGGTGGCGACGACGGGCGTTGCGGGCCTCATAAAGCCCGAGATGGTGAGGAAAGGGCAGGTGATCCTGGCGTTGACCAACCCGTACCCGGAGATAGAGCCGGAAGCAGCCATGGACGCGGGCGCGGCGTTCGCCTTCGACGGGTCCGTGGTGAACAATGTCCTGGGCTATCCCGGCATCTTCCGTGGGGCGCTCCTGGCCGGGGCCCAAGAGATCAACCTTCAGATGAAGCTTGCCGCCGCCGACACGATCGCCTCCCTAACCGAGGAGTCGCAGCTAGTCCCCGACGCCCTGGACAGGGAGGTCCACGAACGGGTCGCCGCCGCCGTGGAGGAGGCAGCCATCTCGAGCGGAGTGGCGCGCTCGGACCGTGCGCCCTCGGGGTTGTAAGTACCTAGCTGACCCGCTCGGCCTGGACTACCAGGCGACCCGACTCGGGGCCTCCACCAAATAGACTAGGACCTATGGTCCACCAGTCGTCGGGGGTCTCGGTACAGGTCTGGAGCGAGACCACATCCTTGCCCGCGACCGGCTTCGTCACCTCAGTTTGCCAGGGCGAGACAGCAGTGACCTCGCTAACCCGGTATGTGTAGACCCTGCCCATAGTGTCGCTGAGGATGATCACATCCCCTTGCTGCATGGCGGGGAGGTTGAGACACTGATTGTAGCTCTCCGTGCCCGGCCAGCCGATCCGGTGGCACGCTATGTAGGTGTTCGTGTCCTCCTGCTCCCACGGGAAGCCCGTGCTCGGCAGCTTGGCGGCGCCCAGGTCCAGAGCTTGCTCCGAGTTGTCGTTCCTCACAGTGTGGTTGTAGAGGTTGAGCCTGGGGACCGTCAGGTAGAGCGTAGTATCCTCCGGAACCGCCGTCGCCCTCCTCTCCGCCTCCGCTTCCCTGGCGGCCTGCTCTTCTGCGGCCCGCTGCTCTTCTGCGGCCTGCTGCTCGGCAGCTTCCTCCTCGGCGGACGGCTCTTCAGGCGCCCCCTCGACGACGGGCGTCTCGACCTCCTCCACAGGTGCTTCGCTCCCCTCCTCGTAGCCACCGGAGAAGAGGTATGCCCCGAAGCTGATCAAGGCCAGCACAAACAAGGCTACGAAGAGGAGCGCGTTCCGGCGCCTCCTCCTGAAAACAGCGTAGTTGGCTCGATTCGGATCTTTGACCCGTTTCTGGGTCTCCAAAATTGGCATGGATCACATTCTACCCGATACCACCGAAAAATGTCG
>JALZFJ010000107.1 GCA_030867425.1 Actinomycetota bacterium
ATCGCCATCGGCACGGGAGCCGACGTAGCTTTGGAGGCCGCTGATCTGACCCTCATCTCCGGCGATGTGCGTGGGGTTGCGCGAGCTATAAGCCTCTCCAAGGCCACAGTACGGAACATCAAGCAGAACCTGTTCTGGGCCTTCGCCTACAACGTGGCCCTGATCCCGGTCGCCGCAGGGGTGCTGTACGCGTTCTTCGCGGGCGGAACTGTGCCGGAGGCCTTGCGTCCCTTCTTCGGCGAGTACGGCTTCCTGAACCCAGTGCTCGCGGCGGCGGCGATGGCACTCTCGAGCGTGACAGTCCTCGGCAACGCCCTGCGGCTGCGCCGGGTGAAGATAACTTAGAGAAGCAGAAAGGAGAAGCATGCAGCAGAACCTTGATAGCTCCCACGAGGTCGGAACCTCGCACGGCTACATCAAGGCGAAAGACAAGGAGAAGCTCCAGAACCGCCTCAGACGGATAGAGGGGCAGGTGCGCGGCGTCCAGCGGATGGTCGAGGAGGAGGCCTACTGCGTGGAGGTCCTCACCCAAATCGGGAGCATCGTCTCGGCCCTAGAGAAGGTTGGCACCATCTTGCTCAAGGATCACGTCGAGCACTGCGTCCGGGAGTCGATCGAGAAGGGCGAGGACGCCGACGAGAAGATAGAGGAACTGACTACTGCCGTCGAGCGGTTTTTGAAGGTCTAGAAGGAACGCGAGAGAAAGGAAAAGCGGATGACCGACAAAACGTTCAAAGTACCGGACATGAGCTGCGGCCACTGCAAGGCCGCCGTCGAGGGTGAACTGAACAAGCTCTCGGGGGTGGAGCACTCGAACGCAGACTTTGAGAAGGGCATAGTCGAGGTGCGCTACGACTACAGGGTGACCACCGATGAGCTCAGGGGCGCCATCGAGGAGGCTGGCTACACCGTTACTGCTTGACGGGGAGTATGGAGGAGCCCAACGACAGCACCGAGTCGGTAGGTGCTAGCACTGTCCCTTGATAGAATGAATTTGATGACGAGCACGAACCTTGGGCAACCGAGCGCTTTCTTGTCGACTAGAGGCGAGCTCTTGGCCATCTTCCTGGCGGTTGGCCTGTTCCTGTGCCATGGAGTCCTCTGGGGCTTGCACCTCTGTCCTGATTCTCAGCTCTCCTCCGCACACCAATCCCACGGGCACCACTTGCTCGCGGGGAACGGGGTAGTGGACCACGAAGAACCCGTGTGCCATCTAGGAGGCGGTGCCGATTACTTCACCGTGCTTCTAGCGAGCTTCCTCGGGCTTGCCCTCGGGCTACTACTAAAGGGCATTTGGCCGCACGAGGTCACAGCGCCCTTCACCTCCGGTCGGCGCCTCCACGCGTTCGTCATGCACCCTCCGAGAGGGCCCACAGGCCCCGCTTTACAGGTGTTCCGGCTGTAAATCCTTCCTAGAGCTAAGGACAAAGGTTCGACTCTCTAGGAAAGGAATGCTATGAAGAGATACACAAGCTTCGGGCTGCTCGCTCTCCTCCTGCTCACGGTCACTCTAGCGCTAGCTTCCTTTGGGGGATCCAGCTCGGCCCAGCAAGGGCAGAGCGACTCCGAGGAGGAGCAGGCGTCGCAGGAGTCCACAGGCGAGGACATGCATGGGATGGAGCACGGCGAGATGAGCGGGATGGAGATGGGTTCCGGTGAGACGGCGCCTAAGGATTTGATAGTCGACGGCGAGTACTCAGACGAGCGCTTTATAGATATGATGGCCGCCCACCACCAGATGGCCATAGACATGGCGAGGGTCGCCCAACAGCACGCGCAGCTACCCGAGATACAGCTGATAGCGGACGATATTGCCTCGACGCAGCAGGCAGAGATAGAGCAGCTCGCGTCGATCAAGGAGGCGGAGTTCGACTCGTCGGAAGTTCCGATGACGATGAACCCGGAGGAGCCATCTATGTACGCTATGGCGATGCCCGACGAACTCGCACAACAAGAGCCGTTCGACCTGGCGTTCATCGACTCGATGCTCCCTCATCACGCCTCGGCTATAGAGATGGCGAGTACAGCTCTCATCCACAGCGACAACCCTGAGATAAAGAGCCTCGCCAGAGGCATCATAGACGCCCAGTCGCGGGAGATCGGAGAGATGATCGAGCTGCGCCAGGCAAATTACCCGGAGGCATATCCGCTCACCTGAAAAGGAACCGAACCAAGGAAGAAAGGAGTCGGGGTTAGAGCCCCGACTCCTTTCTTCTTCACCGAGCATGGCTTGGTGTGTCGAGTATATTATTGCCAAAATCAAAGGTGTCCCCGGTTCGAGTCCGGGTCCCGCCACTTCCGGTCCTAGCGCTCGCAGTGTCTTGGGCGGTACGCCTTTGAAGTCTCCTCAGACCACCTTGAGGTTAAGCATCATCGCTGTCTCGTGCTCGAGGATGTGGCAGTGGAACATGTACAGCTGCTCGCCCTCGAAGTCGTGGGAGAAGTCTATAGCCCACTTCACGGTCTCCCCCGGCCAAAGGAGCACTGTATCCTTGAGGCCCAGGTCAGTCGCTAGCCTGCCTCGCTCGTCCACCACGAGGTGTGCAACCTGCTCGGGGGTGCCTACCCTCTCCAGCACTCGAAACTGAAAGCCGTGGATGTGTATAGGGTGGGGCATGCTGCGCTTATCGTTTTTGATCTCCCAGACCTCTCTTGCCCCTCTTTGCACCACGATGGGGAACTCGTCCATCTGGGGAGTCTGGCCGTTGATGAGCCACCGCATCCCCTGATCGTCGGTAGTCATGGAGATCGTTATGGACCGAGTGGTGGCCCCACCCAAGTCCGGTTGCGGCAACTCAGAAAGCCTTTCGGGCACGCGCCCTGCATACTCCATCTTCTTCGCCACGACTAGCTTCAGGACGTTGAACGCGCTGCCGTCCGGGAGCTTGGCGCCGTCCATGTGCTCATGACTCGTGGCCATGTGGTCCATAGCCATGTGGTGATGGTGGCCCGTGTCCATGTGATCCATGTGGCCCGTGTGTTCCATGTGATCCATACCCCCGCCCATCTTCATCGCGTGCTCGTGGTGCATCGGGTCGAAGGGCAGGCTCCTCAGCACTAACTCTTCACCCACCTCGAAGTCCCTCAGGTCCAAGAGCACGTCCACCCGCTCGGCAGGAGAGATGAAGACCTCACTGGCCTCTCGCGGCCGGTCCAGGAGGCTACCGTCCGTGGCTATGATCTGGTAGGGCAGCAATTCTTCTTCGCCCGCCTTGGTGAAGGCTAGCCGGAAATTGCGGGCGTTGGAGCCGTTGAGCACCCTGAAGCGGTAGATTCTGGTGCCCACCTCCAGGTAGGGATTAGTCGTCAAGTT
>JALZFJ010000109.1 GCA_030867425.1 Actinomycetota bacterium
TTGGCCTTCTGCTCTATTCCGTCTCCGCCCGGGACCCTCGGTCGCCCCCCGGCGCCTTCGATGTAGTGCAGGTCGTGCTGGTGGTCAGTGCGCTATTGGCTGACGCGGTAGCTCTGTGGGCCATCGCAGCGCGCATCACCGAGTTCGGCTTCAGCCCGAATCGCGTGGCCGCCCTGGGTGAAAACGTGATCCTACTGGTCAATCTGGCGTGGTCCGCCGTGCTTTACATCCGCTTTCTGAGAGGGCGCGGATCGTTCACGGGCCTCGAACGGTGGCAGACGGACTACTTGCCGATCTATGCCGTGTGGGCGGCGATCGTCGTGATCGTCTTTCCGCCGGTGTTCGGATATATCTGATAGGGTGCCGACATACCCGTTCTCCGCACCGGCCTGCGCGGCTGTCGTCGATTCCCAATATCCACGCCTAGGCGAAATGAGGGCGATGGTTAGAGTACTACGGCCTTCCGTAGGCGGTGTTCTCCTCTACAATTTCTGGCTGGAAGGTAAAAATCTCGTCGGGGTCCGAGATGTTCACCGTAGCACGCACCCAGTTTACGTCGGGACTGCCGAAGGTCTCGACGCGCGTGAAGTTCTCGACCCGCTCTCCGGTAGTCGAGGAGGTCATAGGCTTGTCCACCCGGAAAGTGTGGGTATCGCCGTGCGCGAGCACAACGGGCTTGCCGAAGGCGCCAACCTCCTCTTCGAGGGCGGCGAGGAAGTCTCTGTACCCAGTGTGCACCTCGGGGGGGAGCTCGAAGCCGGGGTTGGCTTGGATGAAGAGCATGACCGCGCTGCTTCCGTTGGCCTCAGCGTGGTTGAAGCCTTCGCGGATCCACTCTAGGTTGGCTTCGTTACGCGCCACGTATTCGCCCGACGCGTGTCCGCGATTGTTGTTGCTGCCCGGAACGTTAAGGCCCAGGAAGGTCACGTCGTCGTAGGCCCAGCGCACGTTCTCCGGGTAAGCTGCTCCCTGACGGGTTAGAGAAACCGTCTTCTTGCCGAGCGACTCCTCACCCACAAAGAAGATCTCGCGCAACCGCTCGAGCCGCTCGACAGGATCATAGCCGGTGTGGTCGCAATCCGTCCACTCGTTATCGCCAGGGACATAGATGAGGGGGTTGGCGGAGTTTTCGAACCGCTCCCTCTCGCGGAAGAAAATCTCGTCGGTGCATGGCGAGTCACCGCTCTTTATGTCGCCTACGTGAACGACGAAGGCCAACTTCTGCTCGTTCAATTGCTGGAAGAGAACCTCGGTCTTACGCTGCTCCTCGAGGTTGTATGGGATATCCCCGATAAGCCCGATCTCGAACTCCTGCTCACCCACCTCATCTACCTCATCTATATCAGTGCTCTCTTGCAGTTTGTCTGGCACACTTGCATCGCCCTCATCAGGAGCTCTGCCTTGTAGTTCGGCAACGGCGAGGCCGACCCCGAGGGCCATTAGCGCTGCCAAAACGAGGACTATGGCTAAGTGACTTCGGCGCACGGCTTGCTTACCTTCTCGATCAACTGTTGCACGGCGTCCGTTATCCTCTTGCGCAGAATTTTCGAGTAAGCTTCATGAAGTCATCGTGCACGTGAAGTAGGATCATCGCAAGTGCTGTATATGCAAAGAGACATAGAGGGTTGCTTCTAATCAACAGGCTCGGGTCTTCTCGGAAACTCGAGTGAATTCTCCGGTATTGTGAGGCCGCGCGTCTCTTCTTCTTGCGCGGCCGAGTAGTCGGCTCCACCACCTCCGCAGGTTATCAGCGCCAGCATGAGAGCCCCCAGGAGCCCCAGCAGAAGAGTTACGTGCTTCACCGATATCCGGTATATCTTTTATAGCTCCTTCGACTTCTTCCCCCAATAGTAGCAGCCTAATTTGACCCGAAGGGGTGGGGGTTAGGTAATTACGGAGATTCGCGGCTTCGTGTTAGTGGCGGTTGGCTTCGGGCTGGCTTTTTGTGCAGCGTAAATCGCCAAGGTGCTGACTTTGTACTTCTACATCTCGGCGGCGGTCTTACTGTTGGGGGCCGAGATGAATGCGGCGATCCACTCTAACGTCTCCAAGAAAGACGCAACGGAGGACGACGCATAATGAATCAATCCCCGTCCTAGTAAACTCTATTCGCTGGTAGGTAGCCTGGCAGCCGAAGGAGAGTGAACGTGGCCCCAATTCCGTTCTTCGTGATCATGATCCGATTTGTACGCGCTTTCTGGCGTTCGTTGAAAGACCCGGAGTTTCAAGCCCTCTTCTTCCTCGTACTAGTGACGATCGTATCGGGGGCCTTATTCTACCGGCAGGTCGAGGGGTGGAGCTTACTCGACTCTCTCTACTTTAGCGTCGCCACGCTCACCACCGTAGGCTACGGAGATTTGTCTCCGTCCACGGCTGCCGGCAAGATCTTCACCATCTTCTACATCTTCGTGGGCGTAGGGCTGATATTAGGTTTCCTCAACGCCGTAGCGGCAGGCTCAACGGAGGGACGGCGCGGGATACTAGGCCGGCGACGCCGCGTCGAAGAAGCAGAGGCCTATCACCATGACAACGCAGTAAGCCGGAGCGAAAAACGTGGTTAGCGAACCGCGGCGATTGCGACTTTGCACCAACCGTGATCGTCCGACCCGGCCATTATGGTTGCTTAACTTCTACAGATGGGTTGGTATGAGACCCGCCGGCATCTCTCGGGTTGCGCGGAGGGCTTGTTGTGGAGATTACACACTATCCGAAAGGGAGCTGAGGCGAAGGTGAAGATATGAGCGAGAGTACGGGCGATACAGGCGAGCAAAGGGTTCAGCAGACGGATGCTGCGAAACCAAGCTCACCTATATCGAGCGACGAAGGGGTTGTATGGGTTCGCTTCGCGCCATCGCAGGTGGTGCGCACGATCGTCATCGCCCTCCTGACCGCGGCGGTGGTGCTGGGCGCGCTTTATCTGCTCTGGCAGATACGCACCTTCATCGGCTGGTGCGTCCTCGCCCTCTTGCTGGC
>JALZFJ010000146.1 GCA_030867425.1 Actinomycetota bacterium
GAGGTACACCAAGAACGGCACGGCCGTGGCGACTACGGAGACGACAATTGCCAAAGGTCCGCCGTTGCGGCCTCCGGCACGGTTGATCAAGATCCCCGCACCGTAGCCGGCTGCGGCAGAGATCAGCCACTGGAATGGGAGGCTGAAGATGACGTAGACAGCCGGGATACCCAAGAGGGCGATCCCGATCCCGGCGAGTAAGGTCTTCATGATCTGGTTCGTCTTCATCACCCCGGTCCGGGCGCTGCGGGGAAGGCGAGCGTCTTCGGGGCACTTGATCCCGACATCGGTTGGCCTCATGCACTCGGTGCAGATGGGCCTCCCGCAAGTGGCGCAAGATATGCGCGTCTCCCTTTTGGGGTGCCGATAGCAGTGCATGACCTCGGACACTAAAACCCCCGTCTTCTCCGTACGAGCTCTCCGCGCGGCAGCAGCATTATCTCCCGCTTGTAGCTGCGGTGCACCTGTTCGAGAGCCTTTCCGTGATCCTCTGCCTGCCTCTCCAGCTCCTCGTACAACCTCGCGTTCTCGGCCTCCAACTTTTCGATCCTGTTTTCGAGGTCGAGGATCCTCTGCACCCCGGCGAGGTTCATCCCCATCTCCTGGGTGAGCTTCTGGATGTACCTCCCGAGCTCCACATCCTCCTGAGAATAGAGCCGCGTGTTCTTCAAGCTCTTGCGTGGCCGGAGCAAACCCTTCTGCTCATACATCCGCAAGGTCTGCGGGTGCACCCCAATCAACTCTGCCGCGATGCCTATCATAAAAACCGGCCTCTTGCGCATCCCGGCCCCCAACACGCCGCCCTACTACGCCCCCGCCCCGGCCTTGCGGAGCAGTTCCCCCCGCACATCCTCGTCCTGCTCCTCGGCCAACGCCACCAGGATCTCCTTCTCCCGCCTGCTCAGCTTCTTGGGCACCACGACCCCAACCCGCACCATGAGGTCCCCAGGTTCACCGTCGCCGCGAGCACGCGGGGCCCCTGCCCCGCGTACCTTGAACCGCTTGCCGTCCTGCGTCCCGGGAGGTAACCTGAGCTTCACCACCCCGCCACCCGGCTTCGGCACCTCGATCTCTGCCCCCAAAGCCGCCTCAACGAAGCTCACAGGCACGCCGACCAGAAAATCGTCCCCGCGCCGCTCGAAGACCGGATGCTCCTCCACCCGCGTCACCACAAAAAGATCCCCCGGAGGACCACCCTTCTTCCCGGAACTCCCCCTGCCGGGGACCCTGATCTTCATCCCATCCCTTGCCCCCGCCGGTATCTTCACCGTCACCTGCTTACTACTGCGCCGCCTGCCGCTCCCACCACAAGAAGGGCACGGCTTCTCGATGACGCTCCCCTCGCCCCCACACCGGTAGCACGGCTCCGACAAAGCGAAGAACCCCTGGTCCCGGCTCCTCACCCCCCGCCCTGAACACTCCGGGCATACCCGCGGAGCCGTCCCGGGAGCCGCACCTACTCCCCGACACCCCTCACACGTCTCCTCGACGGGTGCCGCAATGCGGGTGGTGATTCCTTCCAGGGAGTCTTTAAACCTTAAGTTTACATTCACAGTTACGTCTTCTCCGCGGGTCGCTTGGGGTCGCCCCTTTCTCGCGCCCTCGAAGATGTCGCCAAAAGTCCCGAACAGGTCCGACAGGTCGGAGAAGTTGGCGCTCGCGTGGCCGCCCGGGGAGGCTCGGCCACCTGGGGAGGCCCCGGCAGCGCCGAAGAAGGCACGGGGGCCTTCGTCGTATTCTCGCCTCTTCTCGGGATTCGAGAGGATCTCGTAGGCTTGTTGGACTTCTTTAAAGCGCTCCTCAGCTCTCGGGTCGTCGCGATTGGCGTCCGGGTGGTACTTGCGGGCCAGCTTTCTGTAGGAGCTACGGATCTCCTCCTGCGAAGCCCCCTTAGAAACACCCAGTACCTTGTATAGATCCTTCGTTTCCACTCCTAAACCTGCTTGGCAACTATAACCTTCGCCGGGCGTATGGGCTTACCGTTGAGCAAGTAGCCACGTTCGAGGGTTTTTATGACGGTGTCTTCCTCGTGCTCGTCCGAAGGCTGGCTCATGACAGCTTCGTGGATGGCGGGGTCGAAGTGCTCGCCGTCGGAGAACACTGGGGCTAGGCCCTCCCGTCCGAGGGCGGCAACGAGCTGGTCGCGCGTGGCCGCCACACCCTCTCGGATGTCCCCCTCGACTTCCAAAGCCCGTTCCAGGTTGTCCAGAATGGGCAGAAGCTCCCTCACGAGTCTCTCGGAGGCCAGCTGCACGAATCGCGCGCGCTCCCTCTCTAGGCGCTTGCGCGAGTTTTCCAACTCCGCTTTCATGCGGCGCATGTTATCCAGGTACTCATCCCTCTCTCTACGCGCTAACTCCAACTCGTCCGCCAGCGCCGAGAGCTCGTCCTGGGTAATCTCCACCAGCTCTACCAAAGGTGCTTCCTCCAAAGGTTCCTCAACCGGGGCCGCGAGGTCCTCTTCGGGGGCCTCCGGCACTGTGCCGGGGTCTTCGGCCCCTTTCATCTCTGCCGCCTCGGAGATGTTCTCGGCCTCCCGCGGCTCGTCCCGAGGGGGGTCCTCCCGCGGTGGTTTTCCCTCCCAACGCTGCTGCTCTTCGCTGCTCAAAGCCTTCAGATCCTCCCGTAATATAGGCGGACCGGCGGGGGGCTTCCTTTCGGGTCCCCCACCGGCCCTTCATATAGGGGATGCTACTTCTTGTCCTCGTTCTCCTCGTCGTCGATGACCTCGGCGTCTTCGACCACATCGTCGGGGCTGCCCCCGTCCGGGCCCGCGGCGCCCTCTTGTTGCTGCTGGGCCTGCTGGTACAGGACCTCAGAGAGCTTGTGGGAGGCGGTTAGGAGAGCCTCTTGCTTCTGCTTGATCTCCTCGACGTCGTCGCCGGCGAGCGCCTCCTTCGTCTCCTTTATGGCCCGCTCTATCTCGAGCTTGGTGTTCGGGTCAACCTTGCCGTCTACGTCATTCAAGGAGCGCTCGATGGAGTAGACGAGGTTATCGGCGTTGTTGCGAACGTCGGCCTCCTCGCGCCGGCGCTGATCCTCCTCGGCGTGCGACTCGGCATCCCGGACCATCTGCTCAATCTCCGAGTCGGAGAGGCCGCTGGAGGCCGTGATCGTGATCCGCTGCTCTTTGCCTGTCCCGAGATCCTTCGCACCGACGTTGACGATGCCGTTCGCGTCTATGTCGAATGTGACCTCGATCTGGGGCACGCCCCTCGGCGCAGGCGGGATGCCCACGAGCTGGAAGTTGCCGATGAGCTTGTTGTACGCCGCCATCTCCCGCTCACCTTGGTAGACTTTGATCTCGACCGAACCTTGGTTGTCGTCGGCGGTCGTGAAGACCTCGCTCTTGCGTGTGGGTATGGTCGTGTTCCGCTCGATGAGCTTCGTCATCACCCCGCCTTTAGTCTCTATCCCGAGGGAGAGTGGCGTGACGTCGAGTAGGAGGACGTCCTTGACCTCGCCCGCCAGAACGCCGGCCTGGATGGCGGCGCCTATGGCGACGACCTCGTCGGGGTTAATACCCTTGTTGGGCTCCTTGCCCGTGATCTCCCTGACCTGCTCTCCTACGGTGGGTATCCGGGTGGAGCCGCCGACGAGGATGACCTGGTCTATGTCGCCCTGGCCTAGGCCCGCGTCCTGCATCGCCTGCCGGACCGGACCGGCCGTCGCCTCCACAAGATCAGCGGTGAGCTGGTTGAACTGCGCCCGCGTGAGCGTCAGGTCGAGGTGCTTGGGGCCGTTCGCGTCCGCTGTGATGAACGGCAGGTTGATCGAGGTGCTGGTCGTGGACGAAAGCTCCCTCTTGGCTTTCTCGGCCGCCTCGACGAGGCGCTGGGTCGCCATCTTGTCCTTCGAGAGGTCTATCCCCTCGGCCTTCTTGAACTCCGAGACGAGCCACTCGACGATCTTGGCGTCGAAGTCGTCGCCCCCGAGGTGGTTGTTGCCGCTCGTGGCCTTGACCTCGAAAACGCCCTCGCCGAGCTCGAGGATGGAGACGTCGAACGTCCCGCCGCCGAGGTCGAAGACGAGGATAGTCTGCTCCCCTTCCTTGTCGAGCCCGTAGGCCAGAGCCGCTGCCGTCGGCTCGTTGATGATGCGCTTGACGTCGAGCCCCGCGATCCTCCCCGCGTCCTTGGTCGCCTGGCGCTGGGCGTCCTCAAAGTACGCCGGAACGGTGATGACCGCCTCGGTCACCTCATCGCCTAGATACTCCTCGGCGTCCCTCTTGAGCTTCTGAAGGATCATCGCGGAGATCTCCGGCGGCGAGTAGTCCTTCTCGTCGACCTGAACCCGCACGTCCCCGCCGGGACCGCTCTTGACCTCGTACCCCACGCGCCGGGCCTCCTCCTTGACCTGATCGTAGCGCTGGCCCATA
This sequence comes from Actinomycetota bacterium, assembly GCA_030867425.1. Classification (GTDB taxonomy): domain Bacteria; phylum Actinomycetota; class Rubrobacteria; order Rubrobacterales; family Rubrobacteraceae; genus Rubrobacter_F. The sequence continues at coordinate 4,379 of JALZFJ010000146.1, forward strand.
AAGCGCTTTATCGAGTAGATCGTGCGCTCCGGGTTCGTCACGGCCTGCCTCCGAGCAAGCTGCCCGACCAGCCGCTCACCACTCCTCTTGTCGAACGCCACGACCGACGGCGTCGTCCGCTCCCCCTCGGAGTTGGTGATCACGCCTGGATCCCCACCCTCCAAAACCGCTACACAGCTGTTAGTCGTGCCAAGGTCTATCCCGATGCTCTTGCCCATTCGTTGCTCCTTCTCGGAAACACGCTTATCTAAGTCGTCGGGATTATAAAATTTGAGTGCAATATGTTCAAGTCTTGCGCGGAAACTATGAGTATAATGTGGGGTACGGGTTGGGGGTTGCGCCGGAGGGGCTCGGCGGCGTTCTGCAGGGAGGTTTTGGTCTTTTTGGAAGAGACGGTTTTGTTGGTCGACGACGATGCGGCGCTCTTGGAGGTCATGTCCATTGTGCTCTCGTCGGAGGGGTACCGGGTGGTGACGGCGGCCGACGGGGCAGAGGCCCTGAAGGAGGTTGGGCGTGAAGCGGGCTTGGATCTGGTAGTCCTGGACGTCATGCTGCCTAGGATCAGCGGCTTCGAGGTCTTGAAGAAGATCCGGGAAAGCAGCGACGTTCCGGTCGTGATGCTCACGGCGAAGGGCCAGTCGGTGGACAAGGTCGTGGGGTTGGAGCTCGGGGCGGACGACTACATCACCAAGCCCTTCGACACCAAGGAGCTGTTGGCGCGCATCCGGGCGATCTTAAGGCGGTTCGGCCGCCAAGAGGGCAGGGCCCCGGACGGGGTTTTGAAGCTTGAGTCTTTGGAGCTGGATCTCGACGGCTACACAGTCACCAAAGACGGCGAGCCTCTGGAGCTAACACCGACGGAGTTCAAGATACTCGCCCTCCTCATGAGGCGCCCGGGCCGGGCTTTCACGCGGACCCAGATCTCCGAGGCCGTCTCTAGTACCTCGCACTACCTAGCGAGCCGTTACATAGACGTGCACATCTCGCGTTTGCGCGCCAAGATCGAGCCCGACCCGAAAGTGCCAAGCATCATCCAGACCGTCCCGAGCGTCGGATATCGGGCGGCACGTCCGCCCGCGAACGTTCGCACGGGTAGCGCCTAGGTCCAGAGTATGGCCAAGGGGCGTCAGAAACATTCCCTGCCGCCACTCTCCTTCAGAGCGCGCGTCTTCGCGGCCCTAGTCGGCATCTCGGCGACGACCAGCCTCGTGGTCGGGCTCGTCCTCTACTACTTCGCTGAAGACAGGCTCCTTTCGGAGGAGCGTGAATCGCTCATCCAGCGCTCCCGGACCGCGAACGCCAGTGCTGGGGTGTTCTTGGAAGGCCTGCGCGACCCCGAAGACGGGACCTTTCCCGCACCCGAAAAGTACTCAGATGAGCTAGTCCGGACGGTGGCAGACGCGACGGGGCTCGAGGTGCTCTATGTGGGACCGGACGGAGAACCCTTAGCCGGCAGGGATGGCTTGCAAGGAGACCCAGTCTCCCCCGACGAAGCCTACGAGCAGCTCGGCTTAAACGAGGAGGTTCTCAAGGAAACCGGAGAGGCTTCGGGGGGCGAGGGACAGCTCATGTCGTTGAGCGGCGACGTCTTTGGCAGCGGCTCTCCGCGCCACGTGGCTATCTGGCCACTCTCGGGGACAGATGGGGTCATACGGGGGATCCTCGTGTACGACTCTCCCGAAGAAGGACGCGAGCAGACGCTCGCTTTTTTGAGGTACGGTATCCTCGGAACTATCGGGGCCAGCGTGCTCTTGGCCGGCTTGGGAAGTTTGATCCTCACGCGCCAGATCACACACCCCCTCATGGAGACCCGCGACGCCGCGATCCGGAAAGCCTCCGGGGACTACAGCCCCGTGCCCGTAAAAAGCGACGACGAGCTCGGCGAGATGGCTCGCGCTATCAACTACATGTCCGAGGAAATCCAACATTACGTGGGTGAGATACAACGCCAGAAGTCCCGCCTGGAAGCGGTCCTGGAGGCCTCTCCCGAGGCGGTTGTCGCCACCGACGAGAGAGAACGCGTGACGATGTCCAACCCCGCGGCCGCCCGGATGCTCGGGATCAGCCCGATCGACGTGGGGCGTGAGCTCGAGGGTACGGGAATACCCCGCGAGGTAGTCTGGTGCCTGCGCGAGGCCACCTCCACCGGGGTCGCCGTCAGGGAGATCGAGCACGAAGAGAAGACCTACTGGGCCTACGCAGCCCGGATGAGCCACGAGGACGGCAAGGCCGAAGGGCAAGGTCCGGGCATCATCCTGGCGGTGCGGGACATAACCGAGTATCGCTCGTTGGAGAAGGCCAAGACCGCCTTCGTCTCGGACTTCTCCCACGAGCTCAGGACACCCTTAACGACCATCCAAAGCGCCCTGGACCTCATCGAGCGCGCCCGGGGACGGCTGGACCCCTTGGAGCACCGGGCTCTAGAGCTCGCCGATGGGGAGCTCAAGCGAATAAGGGCGATGGTAGAGGAGCTCCTCACCCTCGCCCAGATGGACTCCCAACAGTACTCTTTGGAAGTGACGCCGACCGACCTCGACGAGGTCATAAGGAGCGCCTTGGAGAGCATAGAAGCCAAAGCGAAGAGGTTCGACACCGAGCTTCACTACGCCGAGGACGGCGACCGGCACCAGTGCGTCTGCGATGCGCAGAAGATTTACCAAGTCCTCTTGAACCTCCTCGACAACGCGGTCAAGTACTCGGATCCCGGCGCGCGGGTGGACGTCTCCGTGCTGGAGGACGCGAGCTCCGTGACCGTGCGCGTTTCGGACACCGGCATGGGCATCCCCGAAGAGGACCTCCCCAACCTCTTCGACCGGTTCTACCGGGTCAGCAAGGACCGTTCCCGGACCACGGGGGGCAACGGCTTAGGGCTCGCCATCAGCAAGCAGATCGTCGAGCTGCACGGCGGCGAGCTCTCGGTAAAGAGCGAGGTGGGCGTGGGATCCACGTTCGACGTCCGGCTCCCCAAGGTTCCCCTCCCCCGCTCCGCCGCCTCATATGCGCTCTAGCCTCCCGACTCTAACGGCAGCGCTCGCGGCGTTCGCGTCGCTGGCACTCGCCGGGTGTGCTCCTTCCTCCGAGGACATACGGGAGAAGGTCGCTATACCGCCCGCGTCGACGGTGACGACCGAGGATCTCGGCCTCGGCCCGAAGGCGCACCCCTTAAGCTTCGGTCCGGGAGACAAGGGCTCGCCGCGCGTGAGCCCCTCCGGCGAGCGGGTGGCGTTCGTCCTCGATGGTTACGTGGTCGAGAAGCCCATCTCCACCTTGATCTTCCGCTCCAGAACGCCGAAGGACTTTGGCGCCGGACAAACCGAGTGGCTCCTCAACGGGGACCTTGCAGTCTTGAGCCCGAAAGGCGAAGAAGGGACCGTTAGGACGGCACCAGCTCCAAACTCCCTGTTCGCCGCGTCACCGAACAAGCCTACCGCAGACAGCTCCCAGGACATGCGCAAGTTCGCCGAGAGTGTGGGAGCGGCGGGCGCGGTTCCGGGAGGAGGGGCCGTCGCCGCGGTAGTAACGTTCCCCAACGGGGAGCCGACGATGAGCAGGCTGGTGCTCCTTCAGGGCTCGGAGGAGCCGATGAGCATTTACCTTAGAAGCATCGAGGGCCATGTTACCGGCCTGTCGGTCTCGCCGGACGGGAGGCAGGCGGCTCTGGCGGTCCGGCGCAACACTGACGATGCCGGAGACCAGGAAATGAGCCGGTTCGAGGTACAGGTTTACCAATTCTCAGAGGGCTTATCGCGCCGCGTAGCGATCGTGCCGGAGGGGATGGAAATCCTCGGGGCACCCCAGTGGACGCAAGAGGGGGTCTACTTCTTGGCCGGTGAGACAGCCGACCCCATTGGAACGGCGCGCAGCGGAGCACCCGTCACCTACGCTCTATACCGGACTTCGGAAGGCTCGAGCACACCCGCGCCTGTGCGGGGCGTCGGCGAGGACTTCGTTGCTGCGAGCATCAGCACCTCCCCGGACGGCAATCGTCTGGCCGTGGTGGGTCGTAGGAACCCCGGCTCCCCGACCAACCTGTACGTGCTAGATCTTGCTTCTGATAGCCTGGAGACCGTCACGACCAACGAGAACATGGAGATAAAGGCCGGTCCCCGCAACCTCGCCTGGTCCCCGGACGGCCGCTACGTGATCCTCGTCGCCCGTGGCGCACTCTCGGGTCCTAAAGCCTACGACGCCCCGGCGGGGAACCTCTTGTCCGCCTTCTACAACCTCTACGAGGTAGAGGTTGGGGGCTCCGAAGGATGAAGGGTATCATCCTCTGGGTATTGGGGGCGTCGGTGGCTTTCTTGGCGGCGGCCAATACGTTCCTGCTGCTCGCTAACCTGGGGAGCGAAACGTCGACGAGCAACCCGATACCGAGGGCCGAGCCTCCAGACTCCGAGTCTGCGAGGTCCGACCTCGTGCTGAAGCTCCCCGAGGATCGATTGGAGGGGCTCCGGAAGGCCCCTGGCCAGTGGATTGCTCTGGACGTAGAGAACGCGGGAAGCGAAGAGCTTACGAACGTAAACATCATGCTCGACGTCGCCTCCGAGGACACCACCCGGCCCCGCGCACGCTACTACCAGGAGACGGGCAACATGGCACCCGAAGAGACGACCACCGTCGAGTTCGAGATCGACCTTACCCCGCCAGTGACGGGCGAGGGCCGCGAGACCTATCCCGCCGAAGGACAGGCGCGAGGGGTGCTGGAGATCAGGGCCACGACCTCCGATGGGGCTTCGGCCGTCAAGACCGCCGTCTTGGCGCCCTGAACCCTGCGGTAGCCAAGGCGGACGTTGGGGCGTCGGGCGCCGGTGGCTGGAGGACCGGCAGTCGCACCCGTCCCACGAGCTCGCGAGCCAGCTCTCCGACCTCGACGGTGCTCTCGAAGTCCACGCGCATCAAGGTGTAGGGGCAACCCGCGCGTTGGCCCCGGCGTACCGGCTTCCAACCGCTCTCCGTAAGAAACCGCGTCGGGACGTGACGTGGCAGGCCGAGGTCGCTGGCGACCGCTTCGACCCCGCCGAACCCTCGGAGCCTTAGATCCCTCGTTACTCGCGCCAGGAGATGACGGCGGGTGCGGGCGTCGCCCCTCAGGTAGGCCAGGAGCGCGGCATCCTCGCGCAAAGGACCCACTGGGTACCGCCCGGCATGGGGTAGATAACCTTGCGGACCGTAAACTGCGAAGCCCAGGTCTTCCTCCCCCCGGCGCATCACGTACCCGGCAGGACCCCAGGAAGTTAGCACCTCGTCGAACCACTCCTCGGCCGAGTAGGCGCCCTCCGTCCAGTAGGAGATTACCGCTTCGAGGCCCTTGATCCCTCCGGCCTCCCCGGCGGAGATCTCCGTGACCATCGGGATAAAGGGTATCGGTCGCATCTTCATTCGCGCATCCTCCAGAAGTCCCGCTCGGAGCTACGCATCGCGGTCCTCGGGGACATCTTCGGCTCCTCCTTCGCCTAGCCGAGCCCGTAGGCGCAAACGGGTCTCCTGGATCCTACGCCGGAGCTCTTCCGGGTCCTCCCCGGGCGATGACCGGGGCATATCCCGCGACACATCGCGGAGCAAGGGCGGATCCGACGACATCTCCTCGATGTCCGAACTGAGCCGCGGGAGTTTTTCCACGACGCTCTCCCGGGCAGGGCCGGTCTCTCGAAGGGTATGCTCGCGGGCCCCGGAGAACCGTTCCTGCATCCTTTCCTGGGCCTCGAAGTAGGACTCGCGGCTTCGCTCGCGAGCCTCGCCCGCGCGGTTGGATAAGGAACCCCTGAGTTCCTTACCAGACCTCGGGGCAAGGAGGACACCCGCCAAAGCGCCTGCTATACCACCGAGTACAAAAGTCCTGAGCTTCTGCTTGTCTAGCATCCCGCGCCACCTCCTAAGCCTTACCGGGTATTTTAACCGTTCCCTGCCGGGAGCACCGGCTAGAGCCTACAGGCTCGCGTCCAAAAGGAGCGAGGCCGGCCGTTGCTTATTGGCCTTCTCGGCTATCCCCGAGACCCGGTTGGCGACGAAGGCGACGACGGCGTCGGAGCTGGATTCTACAGAGAGGTTGTTGACCGCGTATACTCCACAGCGAGCAGCGCTACCGGCGATATAGTCGTGGATCTGGCGTATCTCCTTGAAGTGCGCGATGTACTCCTCCGCAGGGCGGCGCATCGCCGTGCCCAAGGCACGCACGTAGAAGCGGGAGCGGTGGGCCTCCTCGTCCGAGAGGTAGACGATCAACGGGCACACGTTCGGGTGGTCCTTGTAGCGGTCGAGGATGATCTCTGGCGCTAAGTGCACGCCCTCTACCACCAGGTTCGTCCCCTCCTTGATGCCCCGCTCGACTATCGCCTCGACGCCAACGGAGACCTGAGAGGCCTGCGCCCGATAACCGAAGAGAACCCTCTCATTGTCGGCCACCGGGACGCGTATGTCCTCGGACTTTATGTCGAAGGAGCTCTTGTGGAGGACGGGGAGGAGGTCCGGGCTTATTGCACGTCGAAGGACCTCGCGGATGGCGTCGGTCCCAATCACGCTCTGTATATTCAACCTACGCGCTATGTCCGCGGCCAAAGTGCTCGTCCCCACACCGGTCGCCCCCCCGATGAGGACTACGACCGGTTCGGTGGATTCACGCAGGATCCGCCACTTGTCGAGACGCGAGACGATGAGCGCATCGGTGACCTGGAGCTTCGCCCGCACGCGCGCTAGGACCTCCTCCTCCTCGACCACGAATCTTTCTTCTGCCAAAAGCTCGGAGCGGACCTCGCTCGCTATCCGGTAGGACAGATCGAGCTTCGCGCCCGCCTGCGAGAGGCTCTGCGCCAAGACGCCGCGCGAAAATGGGGTCCTCCTTCCCCTCTTGACGATTATGATCTCCCGCTCGTCCATAACACCTTCCCCACAAAGCGCGTCCGGGACGCTCTTGCTAATCCCCGAGGATGCGGAGGCCCCCGTACTTTCTCCCCCGCCGCCGCCTCACCCGGAAATAGAAGAATAACAGGAACGCCACGAACGCGAGCGGCAGAAACGGCATGAGCACCGCGACCACGCTGCCTACGCCCGCCACCACGTCCTCGAAGAAGCTGAGGAAGGGCGTCGAAACCCCCGCTGCGGAGACGCCCGCCGACGGCCTCAAAACTACCTTCAGAACCGCCACTAGACCCGCAATGCCCGCGCCCGCAGCGAGATCTGGGATGCCCGCGACATCTAGCCCCGCTCGAAGCGCCACCGCGAACAGCACAGCGCCCGCGACGATCCGCAAAGGCGTCTGCACAAAATCCAACACGGGGTCGAGGGCCGGGAGCTTGTCCAGCGCGCTCTCCAGGAGAGCTAGCACGAGGAGCGCGCCTACTATCAGCCAATCGTCCAAAAGATCGAAGGGGGCCGACAGCGTAAAAAGCCCGAGTCGGGCGAAGAGGCCAACGAGGGCGAGCGGCAGGTAGGCCCTGATCCCCGCCACGGAGGAGAGCCCGACGCCGATCCCTACCACAAAGACCGTCTCCATGCGTTCGATTATAGCGCACCGCCCCCGGTTCCCGGAGCGCTCTTTCGTCCCTCAGACGCCCTCGGGCTCGTGCTCCGGTAGCGCCTCTCCCGCCTTGAAGTGATGTGAGCCGGGGGTCTCGCGGATCAGGACGTAGATGTGCTCGATGGGAGCCTCTATAGTCTCGTGGACTACGCGCGTTATCTCCCGGGCCAGGGCCTGCTTCTGCTCTTCGGTACGGCCATCCCAGATATCGCACTGGATGACGGGCATGGCTCTCCTATCTCTGCTCGGGTTCTTCTTTCGATGGTGCTAAGTTTAGGGAAGGAGCGTCTCCCCGTGCTGGTACGGTCTTCTGCCCTGGGGCATCTTTGCTAATATTGCGGAACTCAAGGGTTCGAGTGGTTCGGAGGGTTCATGTCTGAGGCCGTAACGATGGACAAGATAGTGGCCTTCTGCAAGCGCCGGGGCTTCGTGTATCAGAGCTCGGAGATCTACGGCGGCATACGCTCCTCCTACGACTACGGGCCTCTGGGCATCGAAATGAAGCGGAACATTAAAGAAGAGTGGTGGCGCCGCATGGTGCACATGCGCGACGATGTGGTGGGCCTCGACGCTGCCATCATTATGCACCCTAAAGTGTGGGAGGCCTCCGGGCACGTAGCGGGCTTCAACGACATGCTCGTCGAGAGCCGCACAAGCGGCAGGCGCTACCGGGCCGACCACCTCATCGAAGAAGCCACGGGGAGGGAGGTTGAAGGCTTAAGTCCCGAGGAACTCACGGAGGTCATAAGAAGCGATGATCGGATAAAAGACCCCGTCGACGGCGGACGCGACTTCGCCCCGGTCAGGCCCTTCAACCTGATGTTCGAGACGTACACGGGACCCGTGAAGACGCCAGAGAACATAGCCTACTTGAGGCCGGAGACAGCACAGGGGATGTTCGTCAACTTCAAGAATGTGCTGCAGACCAGCAGGGTCAAGATACCGTTCGGCATTGCGCAGATAGGCAAGAGTTTTAGAAACGAGATCACACCGGGC